>CAZPXJ010000002.1:0-16450 GCA_964590855.1 uncultured archaeon | reverse complement strand
TGAAGGAAGATTTACAGGTGAATCCTCAAAGCAAATAGGAAGAATACTTTGGAATATTATTGATGACCCTGTTTATGAAACTGATGAAGAACTCAGATATCTAGCAAGTAAGATAGGTGTAATAACAGGCCAATATGATCTAACAATAAAATCTATTACAGATACCATAGTCGGTACCAAAGTATGGGGGAGTGTAGCTCTATTTGAGATAGGTGAAGTAGACGAAGCAATGAGCTTACTCCAACAAGTAATCGATACTGAAACTTCTGATAATGTTCCTCTGATAGAAGCAATTTTTTGGATAACTTATCTAAAGCAACTAATTGGTGATACAGAAAATATTGACAAATATAAAAACCAGTTAGATATAATTTTTGATGCAAGAAATATCATAAGAATTCCTCAACAATTACAGGAGCTAAAGGATTTTACTGAAGGTCTTATTGAACTTAATTCTGCAAACAATATTGCTGGAATCAAGAAAATAGAGGAATTCGCCGAGAAAAGAAAAGAAGCAAAAGATCAGTACTGGCAACTAATAGCATTACTAATACTTGGAGAACAACAAACAGATTCATCAGATTATATTGCTTCAGAAAAGATATTTACTCAGGCAAAACAATTAGCTAAAAATCTTTCTAATATACCATTAATTGGTGCATCTGATATTGGGTTAGCCCACGTACACTTCCTGAAAGGTGAACTCAAAAATGGTAATATTCTTGCAGCACAAGCAAATGATAAACTTCAAGGTATTTCACAATTTTACGCAGCCAAAGGTCATTTTATCCGGGGACAAATCTTAGTTAAATTAGGTAATCACAAATTAGCCAGAAATAGTCTAGAAATGGCCAATTCTCTATTCAAACAGTACAGAGATTACAATAATACGTTTATGACACTGCTAGCTATAGCAGATAGTTTTTCAACAACAAATAACAAAGATGAAGCTCAAAAAATTTATGATAAGGCGTATAGTCAAGTTGTTAATATAGCAAATAAAAGACAGTTTGCTAAAGCTTTAGTTCAGATTGCAGTTGGAGATTATAGACAAGGAAATTTTGTTTCAGCAATTAAGCGAACTAACCAAATTGAAACACTTTCAGAGGAAATTCAATATCAAAAAGGAAAGACGGATGCAATTAGAATTCGCGCCCAAATAGCAGTTGACAGAAATGAAGACATTAGAAAACAGATATTTACTCTTTTAGCATGCCAAATCCTTTATTATGAGGTTGGGGATGAAGATAGTATAGCAAATTGTGACATAGTGATTGCTGAAGCTTATACCAAACTTGGAGATATAAGAAAAGCTGAAAGTCACCTCGATAAATCTAAGAATTTCTTCTTACGTATATCAGATAGTATAAAAATAGCTGAAATCAAAGAACTACAAGCATCTTTTGACATACAACAGGGTAAGTTTGATGAAGCCCTTGTTAAATTAAGATCTTCATACAGCCACTATTCAGATGTATTTGATAAAAATAAAAGAATAAGATGTTTAAGAAAAATTGCTGATATCTTGGCAATTAAGGGAGATTTCAAGGAGAGTCTTGCTCGATATAACAAAGTGCTTGGATTACTTAGTGAAGAAGAAGATTACGTCGAAAATGTTATAATCAACATGAATAAGGCTAAAGTCAATTTATATCTTAACAAATTCGAGGATTCCAAAGAGAATTACAAGTATGCAGAGCGATACTTAATTGACAATGATTTGAAGCTTCTTTTGAATAAAATATATGTAGAAAAAGGATTATTATACATCATCGAAGAAAACGATGAACTCTTTGAGGAAGTACTAGCTCAGCTTAAAGAATCACAAATAGAAATAAAAGAGTTGGATAACTGGATAGTATATCTTGAAGCTTTAAGAAAGATGTACAAAGGTGACTATATCGATGCCTATACTAGCTTAACTACTACAATTCAGAAGACACTTGAAACTGACAAACTTATCTCTTCTGGTATTTTATTCAATTTGATACTTCTTGTAATAGAAATAAACAAAGACAATCTTCAAGATCCATTTGTAGCACAAGAAGTTGATAATTACATCGGTTTAATCAGTGGACTTGTACGAGAGGCTAGCCATTACTATCTCAGAGGGGTGTTGTTTTTGGTAGACTTACTCTGGCAGTTTATAGTGAAAGGTGAAAAAGATTACAATGAGATAGTAGTTCAAGCTTCTGAGTATTTTGCTAGCACAGGTTTAGAAGAATTTGGTAGTTTCCTTCTAACAATTCAATATAACATCAGTGAGTGGGAGGGTACAAAAGGAACCACCATCAGAAGTATTCTTGGTGCCCCTAAAACCTATGATTCTCCGGAAACTGTTTTACTAGAGATTCTGAGAAAAACAAGTAAGAATTTATTTGTAGAAGACATTCTAGCTGGTGAGAAAAATATTCTCCAACAGCTTCATCTTCTAGATAAAAATTAAATTTAACTACTGGTTAGACAGAGTCAAGAAATTCTTGTACAATATCTTTTGATAAACCCAAATAATTTTGTGGGTCGAGTATTTTTTCTATTTCTTCATCACTATAATATTCTGTTATTACTTCATTTTGTTTGACAGCTTTTGTGAAGTTCTCCTCATTTGATAACTTCTTTAGTAAATCGTGAGCTTTCTGTCTCCCAATCTTATCTGTTAGCTTTATCATGAGATGTTCTGCGCATTGCGCACCATCTCTAAGATACAGATTATGTCGAATCTTCTCCTGATTTAAGTGGATTGAAGATAGAATTTGATTCATTTGAAGGAGTATATAGTGTGTGAGAATAGAGGTTTGAGACAAAATAACTCTTTCAGTGCTGGAATTTGATAAATCTCTTTCATGTTCTAAGCTGATGTTCTCAAATGCTGGTTGGGTGGAGTTTCTAATTACTCGAGCTAACCCACAAATCCTCTCACTTTTTTCAGGATTTCTCTTTTGTGCCATAGTAGATGACCCCACTTGTTTTTCAACGAAAGATTCACTCACTTCATTAATTTCTGTCCTATGGAGATTTCTAATTTCTTTCGCAAAATGCTCTAACACAGATGCAATCAAAGCAAGAGACTGTATATATCTTGCATGAACGACTCTTGTAACTACTTGTGTTGTTAGTGGTTGTTTGCTAAGATTAAGTTTAGTGAGAATAATCTTTTCTATTTCCTGAGTACCATATGAAGCATAGGTACCAACTGCTCCAGAAATCTTACCATAATCAACCTTGACTAGCTCGAGCGATTCTTTTGCGATCAAGAGTTCATTAAGAAAGTTACCAAATTTCATACCATAGGTTGTAGGAATAGCATGCATTCCATGAGTTCTACCTATACAGGCTAGGTCTTTATATTTCAAGGTTAAAGCTTTTGCACATTCAATTGTTTGCTGCAATGCATCTAGAATCTGTTTCTTTGATTCTTGTAATTGCAGACCTCGTACTGTATCTTGGATATCATATGAAGTTGCACCAAGATGAATATAACCACCATAATCCCCACATTGTTCAGCTATTGCATAGACCAAACTCATTACGTCATGATGCACTTCTTTCTCAATTTCCTTCACTCTTTCTAATTTCACAAATTTGGGAATACATCTTTCTTGAATTATATCGTTTGCTTTCTTTGGTATCTTTCCTAACTGAAAATTTGCTTCTGCGAGTTCTTTTTCTACAAGCAGTTGTAGCTCGAATTTTCTTTGTTCAGAGAAAACTTCATTTAAAGATGTTTTATATCTATCAATTTCTAGCATTTTGATAACTCCTCTTTGAACAACTGACTCTTATATCATTATAATATAAACTTGTTTGAAAGAAGAGAAGAGAAATTTATCTCTTTCTTTTATAACTATAAACTATCAACCCTAAAATGGTAATTAGAGATCCAAAAGCAAATGATTCTGTGGTTGTTTCAGGAGGAGGAGGGACATATGGTTGCAGGTCAAAATTGAATATCTGCGAATTAACATTGAGACTTGTTTCATTTAGGATTGTAAAAAGGGTAAATCTATGGTCAAATAACGGCGCTTGACAATGGTATAGAGTATTTTTCTGCAAGTATAAGCTTTCACTATGAACATGACCGTAGAGCGCTAGTTCTATAGGGCATTTTTTCAACAAGCTAGTCGCATGTTCTGCAAAATCATAGTGATAGTATAATACTGTCGCTTCATCAGAGTTTTGAGTTAGTATTTCGAACACTGCGTCATAATTTTTCTGGGATAATCCAGGCCATTCAGCTCCATAACCTACAAAAGACCAATCCATATAAGTAAAATTCTGATAAATAGTATCACCAAAATATTTGTAATATTGTACTTCAGGACTGTCTGGAATCAAAGAAGAGGCTATAAATTCATGATTACCATGAACATAATAAACTGGTTTGTTCAGCAGATCTAAAGCCCAAAGTGAAAGTTTATACTGCATTTCTGCACTCATTTGTTCACCTGTTTCAGGATTTAGAAAATATTTAGTTGGACCTTGTATTAGATCTCCAGTATGAATGACAAAATCAGGATCTATTGCTTTTATATTTTCAATTTCCTCTAAATTAATGTTTGATGTATTGAAATCTTCATAATAAGCTGGAAAATGTGTGTCGGATATATGAACAAATGTAAAAGGATACTGTCGTTCTTCAAGAATTTGTATAGCATGGGTCTGATAATCATCTCCCACACTGCAATTTAATTGTAAATCATAAAGACCTTCCCGCTCAATTTCTGGTAAAGCCACAAAATGCCATTTACCATCTAGGTATTCAGATTTGATCACATCCAAGGAAAGTGAAACATTTACATCAATAAGAGTAAAATTCCAATTTGTTACATCTGAAAAACCAAAAACGATGAGTTTGATTTCATCTCCAAAATTTACAATTGATGGATTTACTTTATTTGGATACTGAATCATTCCCATTCGTCTGGTTGCTAAAGCATATCTCGGATATGAAGTTTCATTGAAATAATCAGTAGGAGAGGTTGCATTGTATTGGTCATTCAGTATAGGTAACTCAAAATCTACAGGTATATCTGAACCATTTGAGGAATATGAATATTCAATATTAACTAGTACAGAAAGTGTAAGAGTTAGTACTAGGAGGAAAACATACTGTTTTTTCATCATTAATACAAGTGTAGATTACATCTTCATAAACATTACCAAAAACCGATTGGGCCAAAATAAACCATTATATTGGGTTTCCTTCATGGAAAACCTTTTTTTAGAATCTCGCCCACGTAATAACTATGCCACATGCAAGTATGTCTAGAAATCTTAATCAAAGTGTTTTTTCGTTTATTATAGCAACAATATTCAGTCTTTTATTAATACCACTATTCTCAACAAATGTATTAATATTGGCAATTTTCGAAGTACCACTTGCTTTTATAGTGGCACTAATAACTGTAACAGAATGCGTTTATCACTATAAAGATGAAGTTTCTCTTGATACAACTTTCAATATGTTGAAATCATTATTAAAATCTCTTGGAATATCTATTCCCATTGTTTTATTCTATAGCATGATTATAGTTATTCTTCACGAAACCATACCTAGTTTTGAAGCTACATTGGAAAACTTATTCAATAATTTCCAAGGTCTTCGACCTATTATCGCTATTCCTATCATTTGTTTTATACCAGTTTTCGTCATGATTTTCTTCATGCCATTCTTTCTCTATGGTTACGGTAAGGTTCATGTTCTCTTATTTACAGATAAAGATGAAAAGAGAGCCAGACCAACAAAAGCGGATTTAGAAGAGAAAGAATTTGAGAAGAAAGTGTTTCAAACAATGGATGAACTGGATAATTTCGCATTTCAACTACAACAATATCTACTTGAGCTTCAAGGATTACCTAAACAAATCATCGAAGTTGATAATCATAAAACCTTCAAAGCATTAAATATGAGACTAAATATGATGAAAGATTATATTGATACAATTGCACTTGAGGATACCAAAGAAACAAAGAAGGTCATGATTGAGGAAGATGTTAAAACCAAGATTAAAGAAGTAGAGATGCAGAAGAAAACCGCCGTGGATCTAGTCAAGCAAAACATAAAGAAACTACAGAATGAAAAGAAAGAGTTTGAGAAAGACCCTGATGAAATTGTAGAGGAAGAGGAACAATCTGAAGAACTTGAAGCTGAAGTTGAAATAAGAGAACCAACTCCTGAGGTTAAAGTAGCAGAATCTGAGGAAGTTGAAGCTAACATTACTCCTGTAGAATCTTTAGAGGAAGAAAAAGATGAAGAATTACAAGACCCAAGTGAAATAATAGATGAGGATCTAAATGAGACTGAGGAAAAATAAAAAATGCTTAGAAGAAGCAATTAAGCATCCTTATAAGCTTCAAGAACTTTTTCAATGAATCCATCTTCAGGATATGCTCCCTCAAATTGAACTTTTCCCTCGTTAATAACAGTTTTTGGAACACCCATTACAAAATATTTCTGGGAAAGAAGTGGAAACTCTGTTGCTTCAATCGCTTCTCCGATGATGTTAGGATTTGCCATTGCTAGTTTATGAGCCATGCGAACTGCAGCGGGACAATATGGGCAAGTTGGAGTAACGAAAACTTTTATGTGAATGGGTTTGTCAATTTTCTTAACTTTTTCAAGATTTTCTGGTTTCAAAGTAACCTTTCTTGCTGATATATCCAAGATATCTTCAACTAATGAACCAAATTCATAACCACTTGGAATTCCTGTGAAAATAACGTTATAGTCTTCATCCCCATGTAATAAAATGGTTGGAAATCTTTTTACTCCGTATTTATCAATTTCTGGAGGATTATCCTCTTTGTTGAAAAGTATAAGCTTTAATTTGCCTTCAGGAGCAAGTTCTACTAATAATTCGAGGATCTCTTTTGTTTGAGCACATGTCAAACATTTATCCTTATCTACAAATAATTTGGCAATTACTTCATTTTCCATATGCTGAAAAATCTCTTTCACTTGCCTTTTGATATTATCATCAACATCTACTGACATATTTTATCACTATCGTGTGTGCTTAATAAATACACACCCAGCTAAATATAAATATTTCTCTCTTACAGAAATGAAAAAAAAGGAAAATTTAACCAGTTCGTTTTATAATATGGTAACCGAATTCAGTTTTGACAATACCTGAGAGTTCTCCTTTTGATAACGAAAAGGCTGTTTTTTCAAATTCCTTTACCATTTGACCTCTTGTGAAGAAACCCAAATTTCCACCATTCTTCCCTGAAGGGCAAGTAGAATGTTTTTTAGCTAACTCTGCAAAATTAGCTCCAGCTTGTAATTCTTCAAGAATAGTTGCAGCTTGTGATCTCTTTTTAACAAGAATATGGCTTGCTTTGACTTTGGACATTATATCACCAAGGTTCATATTATCATGCTGTTAATAAGTATTTCATTTTGTAATAAGAATTTGTAGGATTATTCAAGTATTATTCTCGCATCTATTGCCTTTAAACCATCTGAAGTTGCCACAACAGGATTTAGATCCATTTCCTTAATTTGAGGGAAGGATTCTATAAGATTAGAAACACCTAACACAAAAGAGACTAGCTCAGATTTGTCAACTTTAGGTTTTCCTCTATAACCATCTAGCATCTTCTTGCCATGTATTTCATTAATCATTTCGAGAACATCTTCTTTATTTACTGGAATCAAACGAAAAACTACATCTTTGTAAACCTCAACGAAAATTCCTCCAATACCTAAAGCAATCATTTTTCCGAATTGCTCATCAGTATTAGTACCAATAAGTAATTCGACTCCTTCAACCATCTCTTCAATACTAAAACCATTGATTTCTGCAGAAGGATAAAAAGCCTTTATGCTATCAAACATATCTTTATGAGCTTTCCTCAATTCTTCATCTGAGTTTAGATTAATTTTAACACCACCTGAATCTGATTTGTGTAAAACATCCCCAGAAACCACTTTCAGAGCAACAGGATAACCAATTTCATTTGCTTTAGTAATACAATCTTCTAGATTTTTCGCAACGCTCATTTTGTTTAAAGGAAAGTCTGCATATTTCATCACTTTTCTGGATTCCTCATAGGTGAGAACTTTTCTACCTTCTGAAGTACAGTTCTCTAAAATCTTAGCAATTTCAGCACTCATTCTAATCACTAAATAGACAAGTTCATGTATATTAGCTTGATTTAAAGATTTACCATTGGATAAAAAATAGAAAAAAATTAGGAAGGAAGATAAACTTCCTTATTTATTGTGGCATTGTTAGTCACCATAAATGAGGGAAAAGGCAATGCCACAGGAATTGAAAATTCCACTATCAAATCTGCTTGTGCTGTGAAATATTCATAGTAATAAGTTCCAGATTGTTGATATCTAACTCTGTAGTCTCCATCACCTATTCCAGTGAATGTTACCCAACCAGTAGAGTTTGTGTAGGCAACTTTTCCTGTATAAGAACCAGTTGAGGTAAAGAGGTAAATTTGACCTCCAGAAATATCATCGCCTTCACTATCTGTAAGATGAACATAGATGGTTCCTCCACCGATATTGAATTCCAATATAGATCCATTTACAGCATCAAAATCAGGAGACCAGAATTGCTTTGACAGATAGTCAAGTCGCCATTTATAGGTTCCATCACCAATTCTTGGACAGGATAGGTAGCCTGAAGCATTTAGATTGGCATAGAATCCTGTGTAACTTCCCGAAGATGTAAAGAGATAGGCTCTAGAACCATCGATATCGGTACTACTTCCATCAAAGGCATGGACATAAACAATTCCACCTCCGATATTGAATTCAAAATTCAAACCAGGGGATGCAAGAAAAACTGAAGACCAAAATTGTTTTGCTAGATAATCAGCTCTGAATTTATAATTAGCTTCTCCTATTCCAGCAAAGGTTGCTATACCGTTTGCATCAGTATCTGCATACTTTCCTGTATAAGAACCAGATTCTGTAAAGAGGTAAATTCTTACACCAGAGATATTATAGTTATAATTATTGTAAAGATGAGCATAAACTGTCCCACCGCCCAAATTAACATCAACTACTATACCATCAACAGCAGTAAAGACGTCACTCCAGAATCTTCTTGATAAATAATCAACGCGGAATTTAAAATCTCCCCCACCTAATGTAGTAAATTCAGCTATACCGCTTGCATTTGTGTCAGCATATGTCCCAGTGTAACTATCTGTTGGTGTAAAAGCATAAACTCTCACACTTCCTATTGGTGTTCCACCTGAAGTAACATTTGCATAAACAGTTCCTCCACCTACATCATATGGAACAATAGCTGTTTCATTAAAGAAGAAGGTTGGTGACCAATAGTTCTTGGACTGATAATCAACTCTCATCTTGTAATTACCTTCGCCAACACCTTGTAGTTCTACAATTCCACTAACATTGGTATTCCCATAGCGCCCCGTATAGGAATTTGTATCAGTGAATAGATATACACGCACATTGACGAGTGGATTTCCACCAGCGGTTATGTTTCCATATAATGTTCCGCCACCAATAGAAGCTTGAACAACATATCCATTAGTTGCATTAAATACTGGAGACCAGAATTGTTTGGATAGATAGTCAATTCTAATTTTGAACCACCCTCCAGCTATGCTATTGTATGTTGCTAAACCAGTTAAGTTAGTATTCGCATATACGCCAGAATAACTGCCAGATTCTGTAAATAGATAAGTTCTAACATTTTGAATAGCTAAACCCGATCCATCTGTAACATTAACAAAGATGGTTCCACCACCCACATTAACATCAATTACTGATCCAGGTGATGCACCAAATTCTTGACTCCACAGCCTATATGCTAAGTAATCAACACGGAATTTGAATAATGTTCCTCCAGGAACTGCTGTAAATAGAGCTAAACCAGAGGTATTTGTGGTTGCAGATTTTCCAAAATAACTGCCAGAAGCTCGGAAAAGATAAACGTTTACACTAGATATAGGATTATTACCACCATCAATAACTCTGCAGTAAATATCACCACCACCAGTATCTATTTCTACATAACTTGTATTTGGAAAGACTACGTCATTGCTGTAATATATAATTCCAGCAACATCAGCTCTGATCTTGTAATCACCATTTTCAAGTGAGAATGTAACAATACCATCAGCACCAGTTAAATCGTTCTTACCTAGATAATGGCCATATGTATCGTAAACATAAGTTATAGCGCCTTCAATTGGAGATACCCCAGCTTTGACCATCACTGTTAACACACCACCTTGAACTGCTAAATGAATTAAACCAGTACCTGGATGTAAAAATGGATCTGAATAATAAATGGATAAACCATCAGAAGCTCTTGCATAATAGTGTCCAGGAAACAGATAGGTTGTTGATATACCACTTCCATCTGTTTTTTCACCTGTATATGCATATTCTCCTGTACTTCGATAGAAATTGATATTTCCTCCAACAATTGGATTACTAGAACCATCTACATATTCTACACGTACAGGATTACCAGTTTCAACCTCAATAGGTTTCTGTACTTCTAGAAGGCTAGATGTTGTATCTCCGCAAATGATCGATAAAGAGATGCTTGCGCTATTAGGAATTTCATCAATCTCATCACCTACAGCTATAAACCGAACTTGTCTTGTAGTTCCTTCTTGTATAAAAGCAGAACTGCTTGTGAACGGTTGCCATGAAGTTTCTGTTGCTGTATCTCCAAGCAAATAGTAAATTTTGACTTGTGTAATGTTAGCATCACCACCACCCATCTGATTCATAATCTGTAATTCCATAAAATCACAATCACCATCATTATCATAATCTATGAAATTTTCATCCCCTGATTCTAGAAGTGCTAAGATTGGAGATAAATTAGGACTAAGCATTGGTAGTACCACTAGAAAAACAATTGATGCAGCCGCTAAAACAAGTCCGATTATAAGAACGGTTGCTATAACTGGAGAAACAGCTTTCTTTCTCTTAAATATACTTAACATTTGAACCCAATATAATATAATTCAAAAATTCTATTTAAACTATCTATAAAGGTAAGAGGAAAAAAGAGAAAAGGAGGAATTTTTAAACTGATTTTTTGTGTATTATCAGATAACTAACTACACCTATAACTATTAAGCCACCCACTGCACCAAGAAGTATTCCTAACATCTGATTTTGACTCAAACCACCACCAGTAGGTGTAGTTGATTCAATCTCAAAAGGTCCAACTTCTATAGACATCTGTTCAACATCTGATGTTTCATAACCGGGTAAAGTTGCTACAATGTCAAAAGAATAATCTGCAGTTGTTGTAACGGTCATATCAGTTGTTATCCAAGTAAATACAACTAAACCAGAGGAGTCTGTATTAAGTGATGCAAAAACATCGTTTGAACTAGCAAATTTGCCAGAAAGCCCCACTATTTGTACTGTAGCTCCTTCAATATTTTGACTAGCAGCTGTTACATGAACTGTTATTGTTACATTAGCTCCTTGAACAATTGTTGCTGGGACTGGTGTTGAAGAAGTCTCAAGTTTCAGGATAACTGGATCTATAAAAACATTAACTTCGGATGTATTTGTATTATAAAATTCCTTTATCAGGGTAACATCAAGTTGATAAGAAAGACCGCCAATTGGTGTAATTAAAGAAGAAGTATCCCAAGTCACTAAAGCCATTCCTGCAACATCTGTTTGAACGGTTATAGTATCAGTTCCACTTCCTACAAACTCACCGCCAGGTGCAACAAAAGTGGCATTTGCATAAGGTACAATTAAACTTATTTCATTTAGAACTGTTATAGAAATATCAATTGTGTCACCTACTGTTCCACTAGTTGGATCAGCTACCAGAGATATCAGAGTGAAATTGTGCATAAAAGATTGAACTAAAATTGTTTTATTGAGGATATTTAGAATGGGAGTTGAAGCCCCTTGAAAGCGAATTTCTGCTGTAATTGTTATATTAACATCTGCGACCACATCTGGGGCAATCCATTCTTGTATGAAATACCCATCTTGATCTGTTACACCAGTAGTATTTGAGAGACCATTTTCAAAATCACCATCCAACGCATCTAAGAAAATATCAGCATTAGATACTGGACCGTAATCACCAATCGCTCTTAGAGTAACTGTAACCGGATAACTCCCACCAACATCATAATCCGACAATTCAAGGGTTGAAGAGTCAGCATCTAATGGATTAACAGTGATTGTTTCTGTAAGATTTCTAGTTACTGTTTTGCCAGTATAACTGATATCAGCCGTTATGTTTACTATCAAAGGTGAGTATATTATACTGGTATTCGCAAACCACACCACATTTACTTCTCCTTCAGAATCAGTAATTCCTGAGGTAGTTGCTGTGTCTGTATCTTCAAACACCCCTTCGTCACACGATAAATCTACTGTAGCTCCAACAATATTATTTGGAAAGATATCTGAACGAACAACAACTGTAATTCGAGAGTTGTGTAATTCATAAACTGGATCATCTTGAATATCCAGAGCACTAGTAGAGAAGTCAATAGGATGAACAGTTATGTTTTGGTAAATTGTATTGGAATCTGGGGAGGAATCTATTTCAGCAGTAATTGTAATATTGATTGGATCAATTTCTGTTGGAGTGTCTGGAGCAACCCACCAGAATTCTGCAATTCCAGATGAGTTAGTTGACTCAACAACCCAAGTTGTTCCTGATAGTTCAAAGGTGCCTTCTGAACATGAAATGTTTACTGATGCTCCACTTACGTCGCCTTGTGTTCCACTGGCTTTTACAGCCAATTCAACTCTTTGAAGAGCTATTGCTTCTGTTGGCATGATAAAATCACTACCAGACAGATCTGTAGCTTGAATTGTGGTTGTAGTAGAAGTTAGAAGAGACACACATAAAACGATGAAAATTAGAACTTTTGCATTATCTTGTTTGATTGCCATATGTAGACCTCAAAATAATTATCTAAATAATACTAATCAGATTTGATTTTTTAATATTTGTTCGTAGGTAGATAGTAAAGGAAAAAAAGGAAATTACTTGAGAGACATCTCAAGGTTCTGTAGGGGAGAAAACAGCTTAATACTAGTTCTTTCTTTGACTAATTCTATTATGTGATTGTAGAGAGCTTCATAATCAAATTCTTTGATATCATTACACCCAGGAATAACTAGTTTGTGCTTTTTTCCAACATCGATGGCTTTATCGTATCCAGCTGCAGCATGTCTCAATACAGCACTCATTGGATCCCAAGTAAGAACACGGAAAAGTCTTTCTTGAGAAAGTTGAGTTCCATCAGCCACAATAACTTGACCAGCATGAAGAGAATAGCCCACACCTACACCACCACCACCATGATAAGAAACCCAAGTAGCTCCACTCAAAGCATTCCCCATTAGATTTATCACTGGATAATCACCAATTGCATCACTCCCATCTTTCATTCCCTCAGTTTCTCTATTTGGAGAAGCAACACTTCCACCATCCAAATGATCACGACCAATTACAACAGGAGCTTTTAAAATTCCATCAGCTACGAGTTTATTCATTAGCATTCCAAAAGCAGCCCTTCCTACAAAACCAGCCCAAAATACTCTTGCGGGTAGACCTCCTTCAAATGGGATATATTTGTCAGCTAGTTCTAGCCAGTTTACAAGTTGTTCGTCATCATAAAAAAGTTTCTTAGCATACTCGTCAGTTGTTCTAATATCTTCTGGATCATTACTTAGTGCCATCCAACGGAAAGGACCTTTACCCTCACAGAAAAGAGGTCGAACATATTCTAATACAAATCCTGAATAATCAAAAGCATCCTCAATCCCCATTTCATAAGCTTGTTGTCTGATATTATTTCCATAGTCAAATGTTTCAGCCCCTCTCTTATTCAATTCAACCATCAAACTGACATGTTTAACTACAGTTTTCTTTGAACGTTCTAGATATTCTTCTGGACTTTCCACTCTCAATATATCAGCTTCACCATAACTTATTCCCATTGGATAATAACCATTCAACAAATCATGTGCTGAAGTTTGATCTGTAAGCACAAGTGGAGTAATGTTCTTCTCTACTAAATGATTTAACAAATCTACAGCGTTACATAAAACGCCAATTGAAACAGCATCTCCTTTTTCAGTTGCTTCTTTAGCTAATCTGATCGCCTCTTCGATTGATTCTGTCTTATGATCTAAGTAAGGTGCACCTTGATCTCTTCCAGTGTTATACATTCTATCAATCAGAAGAGGATTAACTTCAGCAATAATCCCTACTTTCCCACACATTTTGATAGCCAAGGGTTGTGCTCCACTCATCAAACCAAGTCCTGCACTAACGATGAGATTTTTCTCAAAATCATCTAAATTAGCGTAGGTAGATTTATCTTCAGCTGCTTTGATAGCGGCTACTATCGTTTCATAAGTTCCTTGAATTATCCCTTGTAAACCAATAAAGATGAAGGATCCCGCTGTCATTTGTCCATAAACAGTCAATCCAGATGCAACAAATTCTTCAAAATAAGGCGTCCAATGAGGAACAATCACACTGTTAGTAATTACACATCTAGGAGACCACTTTGTAGTTTGCATTTTTCCATAAGGGACACCTGATTGAAGGAAAAGAGTCTCATTTGGTTCAAGTGTTTTTAACAAATCTATAGTTTCATAAAATGCTTTCCAATCTCTAGCAACTTTTCCTGAACCACCATATATGTATAATTTTTCCCAGTCTCTGCCATTGTGAAGATTTGAAATCATTGCACGAATAACAGCTTCTGTTTCCCATCCAGCTTTTGTAGATGGTTTCAATGCTTCTTCACCTTTCGGAAGAGGAGGTATTTTATCCGGTTTATATTCCATTTTTAATCTGTCATCTTCCGATAGACGATGCTTTCCACTCATTATTTCTTCCATTCTATTTCGATAGTTCATGTAATCGCCACTAAATCTATTTATGAGGGAATAATTATATGACATCAAAAATCTTACTCTCTGAATTTGTTTTGAAAAATACAGAATCTGTGACCGATTCACAACTTTAATAAAGAAATAGTCTTTTTTTCGACCATGAAAGTAGTATATATAGGACATGGTTCTTCCGGTTGGACGTCAGCTTCCACTCTCCGTGCGTGGGATAGAACAGCTGAAATCACAATAATAGATAAAAAAAATTATGATGCATATCATCCTTGCGCTATGCCATATGCCATAGGTGGATTATGGGAAGATGAGAGTCCTCTAGTTGAGTCCATAAATTACCAGATGATGAAAATAAACTTTTTACGTCGTCATGAAGCTCTCAAAATTGATCGTCAAAACAAGAAAGTCAGTGTAAAAAATCTCGAAAATGATGCTGTTTTTGATGTTGAATATGATTACTTAATTGTTTGTACTGGTTCTAAAGCTAAATATCCTCCAATACCTGGTGCTGATGGGAAAAATGTCCATGCTCTAAAGTGGATTGAAGATTCAGCAAAAATTCGAGAAGCAGCAGCAAAAGCATCTAAAGTTGTAGTTTTAGGAGCTTCTGCAATAGGACTTGAAGTTGCTACAGAACTTGCTCATAAAGGCATCGAAACGGTTATTCTTGCCAGATCCAGACTCATGCGTTTGCTAATAGATCCTGATTATGCAGATGAAACTGTAAAACTATTAGAAGAAAAGCTCCCTAAGCTCAAATTCGTTATTGGAGTAGGAATAAATGAAATTGTTTTAGATGCTAATGGTATGGCAACAAAGGTAACAACTGATCAAGGAGATTTTGATTGTGATTTTGTTGTTGCAGCAACAGGTATCAGACCTGAAATAACTCTAGCACAGGAAGCAGGACTCAAAATAGGTGAATCTGGCGCGATTGTAACTGATGATGAATTGAAAACCTCTGATCCAAACATTCTTGCAGTAGGTGATTGTGCTGAAACAATTCATTTAGTTTCAAAACAACCCATCAACTCAGCAATAGCAACTTGCTGTGTTAGAATGGCAAGAGTTGCAGCTATGACAATTGCAAAACCAGGAGCTTTGAAGTTTCCAGGAACAATGAACAATTTCATAGTACCATTTGTTGATATTAGAGTAGGTTCTGTTGGACTAATTAAGAAAGCAGCAGAGGATGCAGGTTTTGAAGTGGTTACTGCTAAAATTAAAACATATAACAAACCTCATTATATGCCAGATTCTCAAGACTTGTACTTCAAAATACTTGCTGATAAAAATACAGGAAAAATACTTGGAGCTCAAGCAATTGGACCAGATTCTATAACAGACAATTTGAACGTAATTTCCTTAGGAATGCAAAACGAGATGACATTTCTAGAATTACTCCAATCTGATTTATGTTATGCACCAGCAGTAAATGAGACTATATATCCAGTTACACAAGCTTTAGAGATGATCTCAAGAAAAATGCTCCGCGGAAAATAATAAGAAGGGATGAGTAATTTTACCCATCTTAATTTCTTTTCTTTCTTTTGTTAATTTTTATTAATAATGCAAATATCACTA
>CAZPXJ010000001.1:0-134128 GCA_964590855.1 uncultured archaeon | reverse complement strand
GTAAGGTTATATTGGTGGAGATTAATACATCATCAACACTTCTTTCAGCTTCAACCAGACTATTTTCAAATTCTATTTCAAAAGTTCTTGTACCTACAATTTGTGTTACTTTGAATATAGTACAAGTAATATTTACTGATAGATCATCTAGAGGTAATTCCACAATATATGTGTATAAACCATTTACTTCAGTTATGCCTGTTTGTGGGGTGTTTTGATTAATCTCTACTGTGATTGGTGCATATCCAACAGGTAATCCACCAGAAGTTATATTGAAACTTAAACTATATTCTGCTTGACTCTTGGTTGGTTCATATTGGAACTCAATTTCAATCTCACTATCACTAATGTTTACATTGATTAATTTAGATATGGTTGCGTGGGTTGAGGATTGAGCTAAAACATCAAGAACATATTCACTTTGTGTTAAGTAAAATGATGATAAATAAATAACATACTCTCCATCTTGTTCAATTGCTGGAATGTGTTCTCCATCGAGATTTGCCTCAACTATTGCATTTTCTATATCTGACGGGTCTAGACTATCATAAGTCACCCTCAGTTCCTTCATCGCATATTTTGGCAGATTGACTTGATCTTCTACAACCATGATAGCAGGTTTTCTAAGGATGTTAATTGTATCATTTTTGTATCCTATGAAGTTTCCATCAAGTATTAAGAGCGTTATATCTACAGGTCCATCGACAATCCATGGAGGGAATAAGTAGGATATTGTATTATTAGTTAGCTCACAAGTCATACCTCCAGCGTCTACAGTGTCCCAAAATATGTAAATGAATGGAGAAGTTGTTGGTTGTTGGAATATAAATGAAGCATTTAAGGTTTCAAAGACTGATGTATCTTCATAATTTACCTCAACTATAAAATTACTCAATGCAAAATCGCATTGAATGGTGAAAAATGGTTCTTGTCTAACAAGAGATAACCTCTTGTAACCATTACATAAATCATCATTAGATATGATATCTGCCCCTATTGGATTGCCAAAATTTAACCAACTACCTAGATAAGTGACATTTATCTGGTCAATTAGTGAGCTTAAATTTAACATATTTATAGAATATAAAAGCGTAGATTGATTGTAAAAAATGATCTGGGTTTCATAAGCTATTTCTACTGTTCCTAATAATTTTACTGAGAAATTACCCTTTATTGTTTTACTTGAATTGTAGTTCCAAAGGATACTGTATTCATATTCCGCTTCTTCGAAACCGATAGCATTATCAACATATCCCGTTCCTGGACCTAAAGAGCTTACATATATGTCATTTATCATTAAACCAATATCTGAAGGATTAACAGATGTTTCAATGTTGAAGTTATCAATTAATACAGTGCAATCTGAAATCTCTGGTGAGATAACATATAAACCAAAGGATTTCAGCATTGTAGGGATAAATGGATCTCCATCTGCAAAAAGATCTGAGATAGATAAAGAATAATTATTCCATTGGTCATTCCAACTACTGTTCTGAAGAAGTCTATATACAATAAAAGGTGATGTAGTATTGTCTCCTATTGAAGGAGTTTCAATGTCTGTATAGTGCCAATGAACTACCATTATTCGACATGTATCAAACACAAAATCGAAAATCAACGAGGAGTTAACAACACTTTGTAAACTTGAGTTTGAAGCAAGATAATAATTGTAAGATATTTTTGTATCGGTATGGTATAATGGTAGATCTTCTTGATATAGAGCATATGTTATAGATTCTGTATTTAAAGAATAGAATTTCCAAGCATAATCCCCAGAAAAACTATTTGCATACTCAATTCTTTCTAAACCAAGACCCACATTAGTTACGTCTTCTGAATAAAATCGCAATTCCTGCTCAGCTCCAGGATTCTGTATATATTGTGACTCTAAGTTTGTTACATTCCCCTGAATTGAAAATTCTCCATTTCCGGGAAGAGTGATGCTCGAATTATCTGCTAGGCTACCCTCTATATTTTCACCAATATAATCCCCAGTTATGTTAACTTCTGGATCAAAAGAGTCCAGAGTTTCCTCTAATGTCGTTTCTTCTCCTAAAGCTTTGATTTGTATATTTTTCTCTTCTATCTCTCCCACTTCTTTGATGAAATCTTCACTAGCATTTAGACTTCTTATTTTTTTATCAGTTGTGTAAGTGTTTTCATCTATCGAAATTGGTGATTCTAAAGCTACTATTAGATAGAAAAGTGAAACAACCATTATTATCTTCTTGAATTTCATTCTACTATCTTATGTAAACTATATTTTAAAAACAGCACAATTTTCTAGGCGTTAATCATTGTAGTGGCCTCAGTTAATTGTCTTCATTTAGCAGAAATAAAGAAATTATTACTTTCAGTCAACTGCCTCCTCTTTCTTTTTGAATACATTGAAACTAGTATTCTAGACATTAGATTATAGCAACAATACCCTTTAGCTCCATTTGAATCTTAAAAATTCTCAATAGTTTCGGTATAGTTATTTCTCTTGAGTAAAATGGAAAATTGCTTGTGTGATGAATGTGGATCTCGAATAATTGAAGAGAACGGGGAGAATGTGTGCCAGAAGTGTGGTCTTGTTCATGATCCAGTTCTAGAGTCTTCATCTTTTCAATTAGGTTCGGTGACAGCCAGTGAAAATAGAAAAAACCAACAGTATACTTCGATAAATAACAATTTAGCTGTTGTGAGTTCTCTAGGTTCATCTATTGGTTCTGTGGAAGAATATATGTTTAGAGACGCAAATGGGTCTCTTATAGATGAAACTATGCAATATAAATTCAGAAAGTTCAAAACTTATTATCATATTCCAGGAGCCATTAAAGGAAAAGAAACTGATTTTAGAACCTTGAAGATTTTGAATGAAGTTTTTTCACGACTTCAAGTCCCTAACAAAATAAGGGAAAGAACCCTCTTTCTTTACCATCAGTATAAGTCAGAGCATAAAACGAAGATAACAAACCATGTCTTGCTTTCAGCCATGGTACTATTTCTAAGTGTGCGTGAATCAGGGACTAATTGCCCTTTAACACTAAAAGAAATTGTGAACACTTACAGAGAATTGGGTCATAGAGTTCTTGGAAAGAATCTATTGAGTCTTATGCAAGACCTGAACATTAAACCAGCTTCAAGTGGGGTTCGAAGAAGTGAAGAATATGTTTTCAGAGTTTGTTCTTTGATTTGTCGTAGTTCTACAATAAAAGAAAGGGTTCAGAAAAAATATTCAATTGATGTTTATGTTTATGAGAAAATGCTTCAGCTTCTTTGCTTGAAAATTCTCGAAAGAATACCTTATTCTGAACGTGGAGGAAGACGACCTTATCCTCTTTCAGCAGCTTCTGCTTATGTTGCAGATAAACTCTTATCCCGAAAAATAAAACATTCCTCTGCTCTAACACAGAAACTTGTAGCACAATCTACAAATGTAGCAGAATTTACAATAAGAGATCATGCTGAATTTATGTTTTCATACGATTATGAGGATCTTATTAATGAAGTTAGTGCGAGATTATCTTCTAGTTTTGACTAACTGAATTTTTTGATATTAAACTAATAGGAGGTTCCTCTAGAAAGGAATAACTCCTATTAGAAAATATCTTACTCCTATCAGAATAACAGAATGCAGGACTAATACTAATATTAATCTAATTTTTATGTGTGTTTCATTGGACATCTTGAGGAGATAATAATTGTTCAGTAGGTTAATCATAAGGAAGGAAATAGACAAATATGATACAATTGAAAGCGAGGTAGTGAATTCTCCTGTATTAATAAACTCATACAAATTTGAAAAAATGGGTGAGAAACCTGCGATTATTGCAATAATAACCAATGTCACAAAACGAATTATCTTTGTTCTTCGTCTATGTACTTTAAGTGTTGTTTCCTTCTCTTTGAGGATTTCTTCCCTTATTCTGATGAGTTTAGAAGTAGTTTTCAATCGAAGTAGCATATCGGATTCATCAGCATTATCAATGGAACCGAATAGATTTGCTAATGCTGGATATTTGAAACTAAGAGAAGCAACAATACTTGTGAGTTCTTCACCTAATTGAAGTCTAACAAGGATTTCTTCTGGAACATTTTCGGTCAAGAAGAATGCTCGTTCTAGGTTTTCTCCACCTTCTAAACGAAAAGCTATATTGTTAAGAAAATCAAATTCTGTACAATTAAGACTGCTCATTTCAATCGCCACCCTCTCTATTTTGCATAAAACGAAGTATTAGTGTTCCAAATATAGCATAAAGAAGTGGAAATACAAAGATCGTTAATGAATCTGATGGTAGTATGAATGATAGAACTATGCTCAGAACTAGTGGTAATAGGCACGAAACAGCTATGAAAATGACTATATTGTCTTCCATTAGTTTTATGCTTCTCCTAACCCTCATTAGAAAATCGGGGTCAGAATCAATAAAGGTATTTTCTGTTTTAATGTTCTGGAATGCATTTTCATATTTCTTAGTTTGAAAAATTTTTCCTCCTTCTTGGATTATTTCTTCTTCACCTTCCCCCAAGTTTAGTTTGTGAATCATTTCTTGGAAGTATTTCTTATAATCTTCATCTATGTTACTTTTAGAAAGCAATAATTCGATCGAATATGGGAAAGATCCTGTAGATAGCATGTTTATAGAGAGTGAATTTATGATTAAAAATGCTGTTTCTTCAAATTTCTGATGCCTTTGGATAATTTTAGATCTAATATGATCACCAAAAACAATCAAAAATCCAACACTGGAGATACTGCCTATAACCAACCCAAGAAGTATATTAAATTGAGTAATAAAATAAACGACTAAGGTTGTTATCATGAAGACAACAGGTGTTAAATTGCCTATTAGTCTAATATTTCCATAGTCCTTTTCTGATATGAAGAAACTGGATGAATTCCTTATTTTTCCAAGAATAACTCTATAAAGTAACTTCTTAGGAAAAACGCTGAAAGACATTATTCTGGATTTAGTACTGCTTTTTGCTAAACTTGTTCCCATCTTAACTCACCTGTTTTAACCTGAAATACTTTCATTTTTCCTTCTATCTCCAAGATTCATTGCAAATATTATCCAACATCTCTTTCCTTTTAATAATCTCTACCAATTTATCTTTTAGAAGAGAATTCTTTTTCATTAGGTCAAATGCTTCTTTCTCATCCATATCACAGTCATAGATTTTTTTCAGAAACCCATATCTTTCAGTTGTATTGCTGGTGGGATCAACTTCGTAAATCTCTAGTATTTTTCTAATAAACGTACTTTGGGTGATTTCTCTTTTCATCACAACTAGAATATTCAATGATAGGAAATCGGTTCTTGAAATTTTATGGAGGTTTTCCCATCTTCTTAATATCTTTTCTGCAGAATCAGCATGTGCTGTTTGTATCCCCTTTAAACCTGCATTTAATGCTTCAAACATGGCTTGAGTATGTTCTCTTGATTGAATCTCCCCCAAATAAATCCAATCGGGTGATCTATGAAGTAATTTCAAGATCTCTGTTGTTTTTGTATGTGTTGATTTACTTGATTCAAAAGAATCTACCTGAATTGAGAGCTGTTTGTAACCCATTGATGCTTGGCTTATTGATTCTATTGCATCTTCTATTGCAATCTTTCTCCAATGTTTTGGTGTATACAAATCTAATGCATTTGCTAGAGTAGTTTTCCCAGCATTAGGTTCTCCTATTACCGTTATGTTCAATCTACTTTGAATAGCCTCAATTAGATAGGACGCAACAGCTGTAGGGAGGGTGTTTAAATTAATCAAATCCACCAACCTTAGAGGTTTTCTCTTAAGTTTCCTAATGTTAAATGTAGGACCATTTGGTGATAGAGGAGGAAAATCCATAGAAATACGAGAATGAAATAATCGTGTTTGAAACTCTACTTTCAATGATGGTTTTTTTGTAGAAATGGTAATGGGGTGTTCTAACTTGATTCTTGTTAATAAAGCTTTGAGTTCCTCTTCCTCCAAAACAACATGGGTATTGCACCTACCAAAGGCTTGGTGATCTAGGTATATAGGAGAATCTTTCTGATCCATATAGATTTCATTTACTTTATCATCTATTAAGAAAGGAATTATCTTATCAATTTTGATTAATCGATAAATAAACAATTCAGCAAAAATTTCTGGATCAATGTTTAAGTTACCTATTTCAAGAATTTTCCACATACTGATTGATTTTATAGTGTCAACCAATTCGTCGAACTTTAGTATCTCTTTTCCAAGTCGGTTTTGACTGTTTCTTATTAGAGCGGACAGTTCAGCGAAAAGTAAAGGTTCTTGATTTAAATCGATTACAGGTTGAGCTCTATAGAATAGTGTTCCTTCATTGTATTCAATCCTAATATTGAAACCTCTAATGGTATATTCTTTTCCTAACTTGGCTTCATTCTGTTTTTGTTTCTCTTCCTGTACATAACTAGTAGTAGTCATACTATCAACCATCTTTTGCACTAGTTTATTGACTAATTACTATTTCAACACCACATATTTTACAATGCTAGTTCAAAGGTAATAACTTTAAATAGAGAAAACTTATACTTGTGTTGTGGGAAAATGGAAGATAAATACGATGTAATGTGGACAGAGAAATATAGACCCAAAACACTGGATGATCTCAAAGGACATGAGGACATTGTTTCCAGACTTAAAGGGTTTGTAGAACGAGGAAATCTACCTCATTTGCTTCTTGCAGGACCTCCCGGTACTGGTAAAACAACTGCATTATTAGCCTTAGCAAACGATCTGTATGGTTCAAATAATGTTTCAAGAAATCTGTTGGAGTTGAATGCTTCTGATGACCGAGGTATTGATGCGATAAGAAACAAAGTAAAGGAATTTGCTAGAACTGCATCATTTGGTGATGTTCCATTCAAGATAATTTGCTTAGATGAAGCAGATAATCTCACATCCGCTGCTCAACATGCTTTAAGAAGAACAATGGAACGCTTTGTTAAGACCAGTAGATTTGCTTTGATTTGCAATTATTCAAGTAAGATAATAGAACCAATACAATCAAGGTGTGCTATTTTCAGATTTCGACCTTTAGATGAGAAGAGTATGAAAGATTTTCTCAAAAAAATATGTGACAATGAGAAGCTTGTTTATGATAAGGAAGGTCTTGACACAGTTCTCTATATCTCTGAAGGGGATTTGAGAAAGGCAATCAATGTTATCCAATCAACTGTTGCTTCTGGGAAATCAATTGAAAAAGTAACAGTTCTTCAAACTGTAGGTCATGCTGATCCGGAAAGAATCAGAGAGATGCTTAAACGTGCTTTGGAAGGAAATTTTGATAAATCAAGAGCCGTTCTTCAGAAACTTATCTTGGAATACGGTCTTTCAGGAACTGATGTAACATATCAAATATTCAGAGAAATACCCACACTTGAAATCCCAGATTTAAAGAAACTTGAGATAAACGAATATCTTGCTGAAGTTGATTTCAGAATATCTGAAGGATCTTCAAGTAACATTCAGTTAAGTGCGTTCTTAGCGAAACTTGTAAAAGAAGGGATAAAGGAATAACCTCTCTTCTTATCTTACTATTTTTTCTTAAACCATCTACCTCTATTCTAACTCATTTGAAGTGAAGAAATCGAAAATAGACGATACTAAATTCTCTTTTTGTTTTAAACGACTAAGGAGTTCGTCACTTCTAGTTACAATCTTATCAACTGCTTTATTACTCAATTTCCATTCCATGTTATCATAAAAGTGTTTGACCAATATAAGTTGTTCAGGGTTTGCAGGTTCAATATTCAGATTTGTAATCTGTGTATCTGTTTGTAACAGTTGCTCAGTATTTTGAAACGATTCTGATAATGTATTGAAACTTAAGATATACCCAACTAATCTTCTCACTTGTTCCCATAGGAAAGAACTAGCTTTGATTTCGAAGATTGCCAAATCTTTCTTCACAGAAAGACTGAATTCTTCTATCTTTCTCAGTGTATCCCTGTGATCCAATTTGCAAAATAGCTTGAAATCATGTTCTCCTATAAATCTAGAACATATTTCGTTAATCGTCTCTCTATCCATACCCTTTATTGTTTTAACATAATTTAGTGGTAGTACATACCAATATTTCTTTGCGCTGCTATATTTTGGTGTGAAATCTTCATCCACACAAGCGTAACTCCAACAAATAATTGAATTGTCACTCGGTAATGATGCATTCAACTGATCTAAAATTATCTCTTTCTCTGAATTGAAGGCAAAAACATTCCCAATTGCACTAACATATCTATCAGTTCTACTGGCACTTCGAAAATTGTTCTTATCAGGAGATTCTATATATCCTGTTTTTATCAAGGCTTCAATCAATGTTCCTTCCACTGTAAATAGATCAGGTTGTCTTTGATAACCATGATAATTTGCACCATCATAGAATATTCTAATAGCATATCGTTTCATGTATAAAATAGATTTCTTGATAGGAAATTAAAAATCTACTGCAAAATAAGAAAGATTAAAAAACCGATTAATCTTCCTTAATCTGTCGCCTCAATGGTGTAGCTCGGCCAATCATTGCGGACTCTCACTCCGCAGACCCGGGTTCAAATCCCGGTTGAGGCACCAATTTTTTTCTAATTCTCATCCCATATTTTAAAGAGCTGTTTCAAAGAATGAGCTAGAATATTGCTATCTCTAAACTGATAGATCAATATCCTACCAAATCTCTTCTCCTTAACCAAACCAACTTTGCTAAGGAATTTTAAATGCTCCTTGACCGCGGAATGATTTAGATTGATATTCCTTGAAATAGCAGATATGTTTAGTTCTCCAAGTTCGGCTAGTAATCTCAATATTCTTACTCTACCCTTGGAAGAGAAAACATCTTCTAATTCTAATTTACGAGGATTCTCAGTTTTCACTTCATTTACCATTTTTTTCCAACCCTTTATTTCTCTGCATGTTCTACTGTTTTCTTCTGATTTTCAATTGATTTTACTAGAAACAACTCAATAGTTTCAACGGAAATATCTGGAATACTAATCAAAGTTGTTTTCCCTCTCATACCCTCTCCTGAAATCTTTGTACTAATAACATCCTGTTTAGAGAGTTCTTGTAGATAAGACCAAACCTGAGTATGTTTCCTTGGTTCCTCTTTATACTCTTCACAAACTAATCTGTAAGAACTGATAGAATCGTTAGTCGAAATATATGCGTTCTTTGTATGTTTTAGTTTCCTGATAATAGCCAGAAGGATTAGTTTCTGGTGAAGAGTTAAGGTTAAGATAATTTCTCTTCTAATTTCCGGATGAATTAGTGCTTTCGCTTTTCTTACATGATCAGGGTAGACGATAGGAGAATTCTCATCATCAGCACATTGTCCTGCACCCCAGAGAAGCTCTATAGCATATCTAGCATCACCAGCTCTACTTGCAATGTCTGCAATCAGTTCTGTGGTGTCCTCTGTTATCGTATCATCATAAAAAGCCAGTTCTGAGCGTGATTTTAATATATCTCTCAAATCGGTTTCAGAATATCTGTCCAAAGATATGTGACTTGATTGGAAACTACTCTGAGTACTTGCATCCATCTGATAAACAAAGTTGAGATTTCTAGCCACAAAAATGTATGAAATCCATTGTTTTGTAGTCATCTCACTGATCCTAAGTAAAGTGTAAAGAAAGTCAGTCCCTACTCTAGATATCAAATAATCTACTTCATCCAAAATTAATAACACATTTGGAGAATAGAAATCAAGTAATCTTATCAATAATGATTGTAATTCCTCAAACGAGTATCCTCGTGGAGGTATAGCTTTATTCAATTTACGAGCTAAAGTACTAATAATCAAATATGGGCTTTTGTAAATTCGACAGTTAATATACACTAACATGAAATTATTAGTTTTATCGATATTTTCTAAGAGCTGCCCAAATCGTTTTGCTAAAGTTGTTTTACCCGAACCTGTGGGGCCAGTTATACAGACTTTTTTCAAAGGCCCATCTTGGCCATCAAAAACCGTCTTGAAACACTTAGCCAGCGTTCTGAGTTCTTCCTCCCTATGTGGAAGATAAGGTGGAATATATGTCACAGAAAGACAACCAATGTCTTTGAACACAGTTGGTTTCTTAAGTAATGAGTTGAAATACTCTTCATCTGAAGTATGCATCATATCCTCTCTAACTTACTCAAGGGAATTTACTATTTATACTTAATAGAGAGACTTGTCTGAAAGTGATTTTCGTCAGAAGAGGTCTCGTGGAATTGTAACGGTTTTTGCTGGGTTTAAAATGCAGTTTAAGTGACTAGACTGAAACTAAAAGTATCTGGAAGTGTTGAATGTGAAAGAGTACTGAAACTCAGTTGTCAGTTTTTTCTTTGTGAGTTTTAATAATCTGGTTTAACTATTATACCAACCTCTTCCCAAGAGTGAATGTTGATGTACAACGAAAAATATGACCCCGATGAAGGTGACGGAGATATCCTCCCCCCAGCCTGGTTGCCTTAAATCTGAATTAATAGGTGAATGATATGAAAAAAAATACGATCCTGACGAAGGAGACGATGGTATTCTCCCCCCAGCTTGGCACCCTTAATTTAAAAGAGTTATTCTTCTCTTTCTTCTTTTTTTGACATGTTCTTTCTTGAGGTGTTTTAATAGTTTTCTTCTATTTCTATGATAACCCTTTCCTACGAGTGAATGATGATGTACAACGAACGATATGATCCTGAGGAAGGAGACGATGGAATACTACCTCCAGCCTGGGTTCCAGGTTAGTTTTCTTCTCCATTTTTATTTTTTGAGTGTGTAAAATTCAAGTAAAAATTTCTCTAGTTTATAAATCAATCTGCGGATTATATTTTGAGTGGGTATATTTGAATTTCAATCTTTATGAGAAAAAAATGAATGAAATAGATAGATCTGAAGAATTTTATGAATTTATAGATATAATTCGTCCCATTTGTGCTTACGAAAAATCAAAAAGGATAAAATGCTTGATAGAAAATGCTATCGAGAAAAGTAAAAGGTTTAGTGATAAAAGGATTCTAGCAAATTTATATGATTTGAAAATTCGACAACTATATTTATCTAAAGATAAACTGCCTGAAATACTCAAACTTCATTCTGAAATGGATAGTTTGTGTAGAAAATTGAATTATGATTCAGGTCTAGCTTTGGTATTTCACCTTAAATGGTATATAGAGAGACTACAAGGAAACAGAGATGGAAGCTCAGAATTTATAAAAAAAGCGATTTATATCATTGAAAATTCCACCAAGATAGATGATTATACAACTTACTTTTGTAAGTATTCTTTTGCTATAGAAAATTGGTTAAACCATAGAGATTTTTCGAGCATAGAAATACTTGAGGATTGTGTGAAATATTTCTATAAAAATGGTTTTTTTCATGGTTTGGCAATGGGAATAGGGATTTTAGCGATGATATATCAACAAACACAAGATAAAGAAAAATCTATGGAACTAACTAAAGCCATCCTTGGAAGAAGGGAATACCTTTCTCATATACCTGAAGAAATCAAATCAATTATTCATTTTTTCATTGGATTTAGTCAAGAATTAAATTTCAATCTCAGTATAGCTGAAGAACATCTACAAGAAATGCAAAGAATTCTAGAACCTGTTTACAAAATGAGTGTTTATTCTGGTTATTATTTAACCGCTCTTTCTTATCTTACTGCTACGTATGCTCTTCAAGGAAAGCTAGAATTAGCATATGTTCAGATGAAAGAGGTGGATGAATTAATAGAAGAAGGAGTAGCAACAAAGAATCTAGATCATTTCAGTGAAGAACAGCTAAAACATATTTTCAATCTAACAAAATTCTACATCCACTCGAGATTACAAAACTTTCAGCTTGAAAATTTACAAGACTTGGTACAAATTATTCTCACCAACATTGGCAAATATTACAGCAACGCGATATTCTTTAGTGAATTTCTCTTGAATGCAGAACTTACCAAAGAGCAATTGATAGAAATTAGGAATTTGAAAAACTCAAGTACTAAAAGAGTTGGGCATATCATTAATTTTCTGATAGAAAAAGCAACTCATACAACTGAAGAAAACTTGATGAAAACAATATCTACTCTTAAACAAAGACCAGTCGAAGAAAGAATGACTACAGAAGAGAAAGCTTTCGCTGATCTGTTGGCTGCACAAGAATACTACAAATTAAGACGCTTCTCAGAAATTTATCCTCTTCTTAAGAAGTATAAGAACCATCTCAATAGTATAGAAGTTCTTGAATTACGCGTCTTCATGGAAGCTTTCATCCAGATTGGTGCTTTCAAAAATGGTGATCCTCTAGGACCGGCACTTCAATATGTAGCAATTAGGAAATGTAGACAATTTGGATTTAGTAGATTAGAGAATAAACTGTTGAATTACCTAGACTTACAGCATAAAGATGTTCTAAAGACATTGCGCTAAACTGTAACTAAACATTTTTTTCAGCTTTCAGCGCGAAAAACAAGGTTCAAGTTTTAATCTTGCCACAGAAAAAGATAGTTACGTGGTAAGATTTTCCCGCTGAAAATCTCTATGGTCGAAAAAATTATTCTTAAATTTCATAAATCATATGTCGATAAAGTTAAAAATCCGTAGGTTCGGTCTATTACATACTCAAGCGGAGATTGCCGAGTGGACAAAGGCGCTAGAATGAGGATCTAGTTCTTAGTGATCCGGGAGTTCGAATCTCCCTCTCCGCACCAATTTTTGCTTCTTAGCCAAACAGGTTATCTATAGATGTTGTTGACCAATCTATAAGACTAAAAATAACACCAAAGATGATTGCAAAGATTAAAATTGCTATACCAATAAGCAAAATCTCCTCTAATATTGGTGATCCTCTTTTCTTCCTGAAGAGCTTGTGCTCTTTAAATAATAATATTCTCAACATAATTCTCAGTTATTATACTGAAACGGATATTTAAACACCACAAATTGAGACTTATAGAATAATATTTTTCCGTCCTATTTCTTTAGGTTCTAACCTATACTAAACTACTGACTTACCCCCATAACAGCTCTAACTAAAAAACTTGGATATGGAAAACCTTTTTTAGTATCATAAGAGGCCTCGATATAGAATCCTTTGCCGGGTGTATTTATGGATATAGAGCTTATAGAACTGTTTCCTAATTCGATAAAATTCATCTTATCAGATGTATCCTTAGCTTTCGCTAATGCAATCAGAAGAACAGGTTTAGCAGAAGTTTCATCCTTAGTGATAGAGGATGTGTATGTTCTGAAGAACACTTCTCCACTATTTGATGAGTTTATTGCACATAGACTCGGCTTAGTACCATTGAAATATGATATCAATGATCTTGATTTGAATTTCAGAGATGAATGTGATTGTGGTGGAATAGGTTGTAATATGTGTACTGTAACCTTAACAATTTCTAAGGAAACAGATAATCAGACCACAACAGTCGTTTATAGTTCTGATTTAATTTCGTCAACCGAGGGAGTTGAACCCATTAGTTCAACCATTCCTATAGTAAAATTAGGTCCAAATCAAGCTTTGGAACTTGAATGCATGGCACAACTTGGTCAAGGAAAGGAACATGCAAAATGGCAACCAGTCTCGGCAATGGGTTACCAGATTTTTCCAATTCCAAAGTTAAACAAGGATAAATGCACAAACTGTCTTCTATGCATAGATGGTTGCTATAGAGGTGTTTTTCAGAAAGTGGGCGAGAATGTCCAAGTAGCAAATCCTCTAAACTGCACTCTGTGTGATTATTGTTTAGACTTGTGCGAACCTGAAGCCATTACAATCAACAACGACCCTACCAAAGTCATCTTTTCATTTGAAAGTAATGGGGGTCTTAACCCAGCTACAGTCTTAACAAAAGCTGGTGAGTTACTTCTCTCCAACATCGACGAATTCAAAAAGACATTAGAATCAACATTGGTTGAAAAGGAGAAAGAATCATAAAGTGATTAATATGCCAGGAAGAACAGGACCCACTGATCCAAATGTACTTGAACTGATACATAAACTAAAGAAGAAATCAGCAGAAACAAACAAAGCTCTATGGAAAACTGTCGCTAATAGGATAGAAAAACCTAAGAGACAAAGAGCTGCTGTTAATCTTAGTAAGATAAATAGGTTCTCAAAAACCAATGATATCATTATTGTTCCAGGTTCTGTTTTAAGTTCAGGTGATCTTAAACACAAAGTCACTATTGCTGCTCTTAAATTCTCAGAAGGTGCAAAGGAGAAAATTAGTTCTGCTAATAGTAAGATAATTACCCTCGATGAACTGATGGAATCTGGGTTAGAAGTAAGCAAAATGAAAATAATTATCTAATTGAGGAAATAAAAATGTCAAAAAAACAGAATAGTGTAGCAACAACTCAAGTTACAAGACAAAAAATAAACATTGATGCAGATAATGCTATTTTAGGTCGTTTGAGTACTGAAGTCGCTAAATACCTGTTAGAGGGTTATGCAGTTAACATTCTAAATTGTGAAAAAGCTATTATCTCTGGAAAAAAACAATCTATATTAAACGAATATAGAAACATGCAGGAGAAACATACTCACACAAATCCAAGGAGAGGTCCTTTCCATCCTAAGAGACCTGATCGTTTGGTAAGAAGAACTGTTAGAGGTATGCTCCCCTGGAAGAAACCCAGAGGAAAACAAGCCTATCATAGATTATTAACTTATATCGGTATTCCAGATGAATTTACCAAAAGTGAAATAATAAAGCCCAGATTTGCAGATGCAAACAAGCTTACAAGCAACAGAGTAACAATCGGCGAACTATGCAAAGAGTTCGGATGGAAAGAGTAGAAAGGTGGAAAATATGGCAAAAGTTATTGTATCTTCAGGAAAAAGAAAAACAGCAATCGCCCGAGCTACAGTCAAAAAAGGCAAGGGAAGAATAAGAGTAAATGGTGTTCCTCTTGAAGTTTTATCAAATGAGTTAAGCAGAATTAAGATTAGTGAGATTTTTGTAATCGCCGGAGAAGATAAAAGAGAATCAATTGATGTAAAAGTCAATGTAAGGGGTGGAGGTTATATGGGACAAGCAGAAGCAGTTCGTACAGCTATTGCAAGAGGTTTAATAGAATATTTCGATGATCTCGCTATGAAAGAAAAGTTTGTTCAATATGATAAAACAATCGTATCTGGTGATCCTAGAAGAACTGAACCAAAGCATTTTGGTGGAAAAAGTTCAAGATCAAGGTTCCAAAAATCCTACAGATAACATTTTAATCGATAACTATTTTATTTTATTTCTTTATTTTTTAAAAATGACAGTTGAATTAGATTGCTCTATTGGTGAAGGTGGAGGCTCTGTTGTTAGAGTTACCACAGCTCTGGTTGCAGGTCAGAATAATAACTTAAAATTGTACAATATACGTGCGAATAGGACCAATCCTGGACTTAGAGCTCAACATATTGAAGCAATAAATGCAATAAAACAATTTTCTGGCATGTCTTCTCAAGATTTACAGGTGGGAAATTCTCAACTAACATTAACTAAGAAAAGCAAAGAGAACGATATTGCGTATGTCAGTATAGGAACAGCTGGAAGTATTGGGTTAGTAGCTCAAGCTGTGATGTTCTATTCCTTTTCACAGAAGAGAAATCTTGAATTGGTTATTAAGGGTGGGGCAACACATGGTAAATGGGCACCATCTGTAGAATATATTCAGAATGTAACAAATGAAATTGTTGGAAAAATGAACAAGAACATAACCATTTCAACATCTAGATATGGTTTCTTTCCACGAGGTGGTGCAGAAGTAAGCATTAATTTTGGTAGTCACGATGAGTTAATACCCATTAATATGATTGAAAGAGGGGAACTTGAGACCATTGAGCTCTATGCAACAGTCTCAAAAAGTTTAGCAGAAAGAGAGGTAGCAGAAAGGCAGATAACATCATTTCGCAAGAATGTCAGTACTACTGTTGATGTCATTGAGAACATTAAATATGTGGATAGTTTATCAGCTGGTACTGGTTTCACAGTTGTAGATAATTACTCTTCTGGAACAAAGATGGGATGTTTTATTCCTGGAGAAAGAGGATTGTCTTCTGAAAAAATAGGCGAACTCTGTGCATCTTTATGGAAAAAGAACACAAGTAGTTCAGCTTCAATTGATGAATATGCTGCAGATCAACTAGTAGTCCCAATGGCTCTAGCTGAAGGTAAATCTGAAATTACAACAACAGAAATAACAAACCACACAAGAACTAACATTGAGCTTGTTCGTAAATTTGTTAAACGAGACATATCCTATAAAAAAGAAGAAAACTGCTTCAGAATCATTGTCAATTAGAACTAACTCTAACTGTTATCTTGAAGGAAATTCTTTCTTAACGACATATTTATATGATAATATCTGTGCCGGAGTACGACACTCATATAGAAGTGTCAAAATAAACTAAAACAAACAAATGTGATGTTTATGGGGCATAGAAGGGTCAGTGCTCCCCATCGGTCATCACTCGGATACCGAAGGGTAAGAGCAAGAAGGATCGTCCCCGCACCTCGAGATTGGCAAAAATACGAGGGTGCTCCGAAATTATTAGGATTTCTGGGAATAAAAGCAGGGATGACACATTGCGTGTACATTGAAGATCGTCCAAGGAGTCACTTGGCGAATAGAGAGGTTACTACCGCTGTTACTTGTGTTGAAACACCTCCAATAGTGATATTTAGTCTAAGAGGATACAAGAAAACAGCTTATGGGCTTCAGATAGCTGCAGATCTTATGGCATCTGAAACCAAAGAAGAACTCAAAAGAAAAATAAAACTTCCAAAGAATTATGATTTTAAGAAATCTCAGAAGAAATTCGACGATAATCTTGAAAGCATGGTGGAGCTCCGAGCTGTTGTTCATACACAACCATATTTAACTGGAATTGGAATGAAAACACCTCAAATTGCTGAAATTAAAATCGGCTGTAATTCTATCAAAGAAGGATATGAATATGGTCTTTCTCTACTAGGAAAAGAACTCTTGATAAGAGATGTTTTCAAAGCAGGAGAATTTGTAGATGCAATGGGTGTAACAAAAGGTAAAGGTTTCCAAGGACCAGTCAAAAGACATGGTGTTAAAATTCTTCAACATAAAACTAAAGGAACTAAAAGAGGAGTTGGTTCTATCGGACCATGGCATCCTGCAAGGACCATGTGGACTATAGCTAGATATGGTCAAATGGGTTTCCATATGCGAACTGATTATAATAAAAGGATAATGCAAATTGGTTCAGATGGTGCACAAATTGTTCCAAAGGGTGGCTTTGTAAAATATGGTGTGGTGAAAAATAACTATCTATTAGTTAAAGGATCAATTCCAGGAACCAAGAAGCGTACAGTTATGCTAAGAGGTCCCGTTAGACAAGTTCCTCAAGCAATAAAAGAACCACAGATTCTCTTCATCTCAACGAAGAGTCAGCAAGGTTAGAAAGAGGTAGATGAAAATGAATGTAATAAAATACTCAATCAAAGGACAGAAAATGAGTGAAAAAGTCGAACTGCCTAACGTCTTCGAAACCACTCTACGTCCTGATGTTATCAAAAGAGCTGTTCTTGCTGAACAAAGTTGGAAGAGACAACGAAAAGGCGTAAGTCCATTAGCAGGTAAAATGGTTGCTGTTGAAAATTGGGGTCCAGGAAGAGGTGCAGCACGTGTTCCTCGTATAAAGGGATCAAGAACACATAGTGCTCAAAGAACAGCGTTCATACCACAAGCTAGAGGCGGTCACAAAGCACATCCACCAACAGCAGAGAAGAACATAATAGAGAAAATTAACAGAAAAGAACACTTCCTTGCTCTAAAATCCGCAATTGCTTATACAGCTCAGAAAGATGCTGTAGGTGATAGAGGCCATAGATTTGAGAGTAAAATGGAGTTTCCAATCGTTGTTGAATCTAAAGCTGAAACCATTGAAAAAACTAGTGATGCTATCCGATTGTTAAACAATCTAGGACTATCTTTAGAACTTATGAGAGTAAAAATAGGTAAGAAAGTCCGTGCAGGAAAAGGTAAGATGAGAGGACGCAAATACAAAGTTCCTGTAGGACCTTTAATTGTGGTCAAGAATAAAGAAAGCGCTTTGATTAAAGCTGGAAGAAACATTCTAGGAACAGAAGTCATCACTATTAATGAGCTTACCACTGAGATTTTGGCACCAGGAACTTATCCAGGCAGACTTACTATCTGGACAGAGGATGCAATACAATCTCTAATTGAACGTTTTGGGTGAATAGAAAATGGATCCATATAAAATAATCAAGAAACCTCTCATATCCGAAAAGGATTTTGAGTTAATAGAACAAGAAAATAAACTTGTAATATTAGTAGATCTAAGAGCTACCAAGCAACAAATCAAGGAAGCAATAGAGAAGCTTTACAGCGTTAAAGTTGAAAAAGTTAATACTCTAATAACTCCAAAAGGGACAAAGAAAGCATACGTACGTCTCAGTGAATTTGATGATGCAGCAGACATTGCATCAAGGATGGGCTTGTTCTAAAGAAGGTGATATGAATGGGTAAAAGAATATTAGTTCAAAGACGCGGAAGAGGAACATCACAATTTCGAGCTGCTTCACACAAGAAGAAAGGCAGTGTGAAATATAGAAAATTGGCGAAATTGGAATATACCGGAACTATTACAGGTGAAATTAGAGACCTAGTGCATGATCCAGGTAGAGGTGCTCCTGTAGCTCGAGTCTTATTTGAAGATGGTCTAAAGAAAATTATTCTACCTTCAGAAGGCTTAAGAGTAGGACAAAAAATCGAATACGGTGCTACAGCTGTTGTTCAATTGGGAAATACTATGCCACTACAACATATTCCTGATGGTTCTCCTGTTTTTAATATAGAATTAACACCAGGAGATGGGGGAAGATTGATTCGCTCTAGTGGTGGTTATGCAACAATTCTTGGTAGAGACAAAGGAAAAGTTACTCTTCAGCTTCCTAGTGGAGAAATGAAAGAAATTCCACAAAGATGTAGGGCAACTATTGGTATTGTTGCAGGTGGTGGAAGAACCGAAAAGCCTTTTGTAAAGGCTGGTAATAAGTTCCATCTAAAGAAAGCCAAAGGTCATTACTATCCAAAGGTAAGGGGTGTTGCAATGAATGCAGTTTCCCATCCACATGGTGGTGGTGCTCATCAAGGTCCTCCAAGATCAACAACCGTATCAAGGCATGCACAGCCTGGTAGAAAAGTTGGTTTGATAGCAGCAAGACGAAGTGGTAGAAGAAGAGGTAAAAAGTAGTTTTACCCCCTTTATTTCTTTTTTTTATTTGTTTTATATTCTAAGTATGTAATTTCTATTTGATTCATGTATCCCCAGATAATACGAACCATATTTAATTCAAATAGATTAGATGTACAAAAATTAGTCATTATATAGCATGTTAGTAATATTACATTAAGGCGATTATTATGAAAGACAAGAATATTTATGGGGATCTAGAGTTCGTTTTTAAGGAACCCCAGAACTTTGAAGGTTGTACATTACTCAATGGCTGGCATGGAATTGGTGAATGTGGTTTTATCTCAATGAGTCATCTTGTAGATAAATTGGGTGCAGAGCGGATAGGTTACATCATTACAAGTAACATTCCACAATTCATAACAATAAAAAACAACCAAATAACATTTCCTTTTGAGATTTACAGAAGAGACGATATTGTGGTAATTTTACCAATTTTTGAACCAATTAAATCAGAGCATCTAATGTTTACTAAAACTGTTGTTCAATGGTCAATTGATCAGAAATTCAAACAAGCCATACTAATAGGTGGGTTGGATAGACGTTTGCAGGATGAATCCGAGATCAAGGCAATTTATACTAAAGCATTTAGAGAAAAGAGAACTGATGTAGATATACCCTTTTTGGATGAAGGATTATATGTTACGGGTCCTTTGGCCTACATGTTAATGTTCTATGAACTAAATGATTTCGAAGCAGTAGCACTGTTACCTTATGCAGAAAGATCAAGACCCGATCCTGTTGCAGCAAGTATTGCAGTGAAAGAAATTAATAAAATTCTAAAAATAGATGTCAATGTTCAAGAGTTGCTAGACGAAGCACATAAGATAGAAAAAGAAATTGAGTCTCTTATACAAGCAAGCAGATCCCGGAAAGATTCAGACAAAGATTCGGATGAAGGAATGTTTGTATAGTGTTTTAATTAGAATTCATAATTTATTTCTTCCTCATCTGGAGGAAGAAACTCTTCAGATATTTTTATCTTCTGTGATTCTTTGAATTTTTCAGCTGTTTTGACAATATGAATAGTTTTCTCCTCTAATACTGATATAAAGGAGTTCAAACTTTTTTTATCCTTAGTAGATATGTGAAATTCAGTCCCAAATCTTGTTTTACTTTCTTCAATCTGTTCTTCAGTCAATAAATCAGTTTTATTCAGAATCCTTATTATTGGAACATTAAGGAATTCCCTTTCTATGTCCTCAAACAGACTTAATTGTTCCTCTGGTGTAATTTCTGCATCTTTAGAAATATCAAAAATGAACACAATGATATCCGAAATATGTCTTATTGATGCAATACTTTGTCTTTCTATTACATTTCGTTCTTTAAATGGTCTATCCAATAATCCTGGTGTATCTACAATTTGAACATTGGTAAGAGTCAAATCTCTATGACCAAAAACAACTTCCTTAGTTGTAAATGGGTATTCACCCACTTCTGGGGTTCCTGAAGAGATTTCTCTTACAAGAGATGATTTTCCCACATTAGGAGCACCTGCAATAACAATAGTAGGATATACAACACTAAAGTCAGGGATGGTCTTCAATTTTTTTATGATTCTTATGAGATAATTGACATCTCCCCTAGATTTTTTAACTAAAGAAGCAATTCTTCCACTACTTTCTTTTCTGATATTAGACATTTCCAAAGGATGATCAGTTAATCTTAATTTGGAAAGCTGCTCCTTTTCAATCTCTTTGATATGATTAGCTATACCCTCTACTCGACCCAAAATTCTCCTAATCTGATCTATACTTCCCAATAAATCACAAAGTTCGATATAAAAGGGATGGATATCTTCAATCCAAGGAAATTGTTTACTTATACTATGTAATTTGTCTGTTATTACATCTGAAAGTTTTAAGATTTTGTCTCTTTCAAACGAAGCAATCTTTTCTTCTCTTGTTCTGCGTTTAGACGTTTTCATTCTCACAGTCTTTACTTGTTTAAATGCAACTGAAATTATCTCATCAACTGAAGGAATGTACTTGACCATTCTGAATGGGTTTCCTCTATGTTGATATCTTGTCACACTTAATCACTTCCAATTAAAGATAAATCCACTTCATGATCAAAGTATTTGTCAATATTTTTAATGACATCCTTTTTCCTTCTCTTATATCCTTCTTGATACTTTAATATCATTTCAATGAGTTTTGGTTTACAATCAAGACCACAGATAAGATCACCAGATTTACATCCATTTTCAATCTTCAATAATTCTGTGTCATTTTCAACGAAATATTTAGTGAACCAATCAAAAACAGTGCAAATATGGGGATTCGCTCCAAGTTCTCTTTGTTCTTTAATAGTGGCTCTGCCACCAGTAAGCGCGTTCATAATCTTCTTCTTTATGATCTCTGGTTCATCTCTCAGAAATACACATGTTTCTTCAATCGAAGAAGACATGGGGCCACCAGTTAAACCTTTTAGATATTTAATATAAAGAGAACCAGGTAATGTTATGTTCCTTTTTCTAGATATATCTCTTGTTAATCTCATATATACATCTTGATCTAATCCAATAGGTACAACAACTGGTAAATCATGGTCAACCGTAGGTTGTAAGATGTGTGCTGCTTGGATAAAAGTATAGTAACTGGTACCAACATTTTCCTCTCCTGTAAGGCCAAGAGCAGCTTTTATAGCATTATAAGTTTGATTTATTGAAAAAGTAAGCGCTAAGTAATGTATTCTAGGAGTCATACTTGACACATAGGCATGTACATTCTCTGGTTTGAAACCAATTGCAAAAATATCAATTGCATTTTGAAGTGCTAACTTATATGTTCCTTCCAAAGTATCAACCTTTCGAAAAACATACTTTTCATCATCAGAAAATGGTAGGAAATACTGACAACTGTACTTATCTTGTAGATATCGAATTAAATCAAATAATATTAGATGGCCAAAGTGTAAATCATTAGACGGTCCTCTACCACTAATTATGGCAAAAGCTTTATTCTTCTCGACCCTATCTAAGATTTTATCAAAATCTCTATGAGCAAAAACAACACGTCTTCTAAAAAATAGATGTTCTGTTCCAATTCTAGAGAGGATTTTGTCTATTTTTGAAATACCAAACTCTTTGAGAATTTGTTCATAGTCTTCTCTTTTTTCAATATCGTGGGTTTCTGTACCTTGATTCATTTTTACACCTCATAGGAAAAAAACTACAATTAAAAGCTTGATTATATTGTACTGGAATCTCATCTAACTTACCAGTTAGGGCAAACAAACCAATAAAAGCTATTTCCAGTCCAAGTTACCACTCTCAGTTGATTTTAAGAAAAAACTCTTTATAAGAATATCGTCAAAAGTAAATCAATGGAAAATTGGCTTGATTCTTATTCAATGATGTTAAATTCAAAACCTTTTGAAATTAAGGAGAAAAAAGGTGCGTTAATAGGTTTCAATGTCAATATTGACAAAATTATTGAAATAAATCCAACTATTATCATGAACATAGTAACTCCAAAAATTAGTAATCAGCTGGATTTAACTAAAGATTCTCCAACTAATATTGAAAGTGTTGCTGATTTTTTGTCATGCTTATTTCATTCTATAGAACATGAAAAAGCTGACGAAGTCTTAACTAATTCTAAACAACTTGCAAACTGGATTGAAACTACTTTTAAAATCAAAGCTGTAAAAATTGGTGGTCAAGCAGGAATAATTGCAAATCTATATAGTATGATAGGTTTGAAAAAAGTGCTTCTAAGCTTGCCAGCACCCAGTGTAGAATTAACTCGTCTCTTAAATCCCAATATTCTCACCATCTTGAAGGATGATTCTGGTTATTCTATTGATAAAATTTCAAAAATAAACAACAAGATGGAAATGCCAATTAATCATTATGTATTCGAGTTTACAAAGGGTACTTATGTTATTGGACCTCATACCATCAAATGTAAGAGGGCTAATAGATTCATTCTTTCTCACGATGAAATCAACAATCAATTAATGTTCAATAAAGGTTTTGTAGATTATTGTGATGAATTTCTCTCTGAGTATTCGCTTGCCATAATCTCTGGATTTCATTTAATTAACCAGAAAACAAATCCTTCTCAAACTTTCTATGATGCGATAAAACCAATTGAAACGATGCTTAAGAAGTGGAAGCGTTCCAATTCCCTCCTTTGTTTGCATTTGGAAATAGCTTCTACAAAGGATATTGAATTGAGAAAAACTATTGTTAATACTTTATTCCCTATTATAAATTCAATAGGATTAAACGAACAAGAGTTGATCTCCTTTATAGAAGTTCTTAACCCAAAAATTGCTTATGAAATGCAAGAATCATTAGAATCCGTATTAGTATTCAAAGCGTTGAACATGATTTTACAAAAGTATCCTAACCTTAGAATTCATTTTCATTATCTTGGTTATTTTCTAATTCTTTCTAAACCTGTAGAACAAGAAAGAGCCATGATAAGAAAGAAAGGACTTCTTTTATCTTCATTACTTGCATCAATAAGGGCAAAGGGAATGGAGATTACATCATTAGACGAAATTCGAGAGGCTTTTTTGGATATCTCGAAGAAAGGTCTCGAAAGCCTAAAACACCTACAAGACTATTTAGTAAGCGAATATCAAGAACAAGGTAATCTGCTAACTGATGGTATCTTTAAATCTCCATTCTTCTCTTTGATAGGTGTACCCACAATAATTGTAAAGAATCCAAAATTAACTGTAGGTTTGGGTGATCTTATCTCTTCTATCTCTATTTTTTATGAAACTCAATGATACAGAAAGATTTCGTGAAGATTGAAGCAAGAATTCTTGTGTTTAAATAATCTCTTCAGTATAAAATACTGAGAAGTTATTCGAATAATGAGTGGATGATTACATGAGTACAACACCCTTAACAGAGAATTTCCAAAGTAGTACAGGTATTAGCGGAGAAAATAATCTGCAAATTAGAGTCTATGAGATAACAACTAAGGTTTTTGAAAAGAATTCTTCACACCTTGTCAACGAGCTCTATTCTAGAGGTGTTACATTTACAATAAAAATCTCTAAAGAGAAGACACATCTTATTATCTATAGTTTAAACACTTTGTATAGAAATGAATCAACAAGGGATAGTTTGTTAAAACATTTACAGGGATCGTATTCGTTAGTAGAAATACCAAACTCTGAAAATTTCTTTATTCCTCAAATAAAAAAGGTAGAACAAGAAGGAAAATTTATTGTCATGAACTATGACAACAGTGAGATAAAACAGTATTTCCTAGCTTGTATGTTATCAGGTGTAGGCGCTAATCTTCAATCAATCAACAAAATCTTTCACAATTTCGCAAAAGATTTGGTTCAAGCTGACATTTTTTCTATTATTTTGACTCAATTTGCAACAAGAGATGATGCAAGCCAAAGATCCACTGCTTGGGGAATTATGTTTGTGGCTAAAAGTGATGATAAGGAATCAATTAAGAAAAAAGAAAAAGAATTTCAAAGGTATATTTCTGCCAATACAGCAAAGTTAAATTGTCAACTTCAATTTCTCACAAAAAGAGAAATAACTAGATACAAGACCAATTTTCGTTTATGTGTTCCTTGGATAAAACATTTAGGAGTTCTCAGCGATATTGTAAACTTGCCTAAACTGCTTAGTACAACCATGCAAGGTAGACGTATAGTTGTTCCTTTTCCATCTCCAGAAAGTGTGACGGTGGCTCCTATTCAACCTGTGAAAGCTCCTCCTATTCAACCAATAATAACCCCAAAACCAAGAAAAATGGAATCAAGTGTATCTCAAAGCATTGCTCAAAGAATTAAACCCTATCCTAGTGTAAGAAAAACAGTTGAAGAAGAAATTATGCATGAAATCCCTTCTGTTAATGATTCAACTGAATCTGCTATACAGATTTCTACCAGTAATATCGAGGATCTATCTTTACCCACACCAAGATCTATGAATGCTGTTTTTGATACTGAATACCTGAAAGTAAGAATAAACAAGATATTCAAAGAATTTGAATTTAAAGAGACTGTAATCTTTGAAGAGAATTTTGATTTAGTTCTAAGAAAGGGATCATATTATGTTTTCGTTAGATTTTTCAAAGATATACTAAATCAGAATAATGCTTACAAAATTGTTGAAAATCTGAGCTCAATAGCTGGTTTAAGAAATCAATTTCTTTGTATTGTAGTAGCTGATGTAATGGAAGAAAGTGCCAGAAAATTGCTGAGTGAGTATAATATTCTCCACTTAACACTTACTGATGTTTTAGTAAACGATTCGTTGAAAGCTAAATTATATGGAACAATCATAGCTTGATTTTGAGAAAGAATAGGTTGATACACCTTATTAGAAGCTTCTATAAAATCGTAATTTGTTTTCAAAATTTGTTTGAAGAAATAAGTAAACATCTTCCGTATTACAATTGCTTTTCAGTAGAGTGAATGAGATAAACAGTTATGGGGGAACCTGATTTAAAAATTAATTCTTACATCGCTGGTCTTGTTCATAAACTCCTTCCAAAACATGAAGAAACGATACACAGCGGCCTATTTCTGATGCTTTCAAAACAAAAAGACTTCAATATATTTGATTGGTATTTCAACGGCTATTCTGTTATATCTGAAACCATTTCATCGTATTTGCGCCACATGTGCTACAATAAAACTGTAGAGTTCACAAATGATGGAACTTATTCTCTTACGGAAAATCAAACAATTATATCTTCTGAAGAATTAGCAAAAGCAATAAAACAAGTAGAGAATAGTTTACTTGGCTATAAGTCCAGTTTGGATATAATAAGAGATGCAGAGAAATTATTTTCCTCTGCTTGATATCACCTTTAGATGTTGCTTTATTAATAGGATGTAACTGATACATCAGGTTCAGAATCATCTATTTTAGGTCTTATTTTATTCCATATTTCTTTAAGCTTACCAGCATCTTTTGGATGAGCATATGCTCTAACTAGAGTAAATAGTGTTCTATATGCCTTAGGTCCTGAAAATGTAGTAATGTATGAGGTAGTATTAAGTGCCTCATTTAGAGTGAATGAATTAGTACCAGATCGAATGCGATCATATGGGTCATAGATGTATATGTTTGAAGCTTGAAACTCTTGTTCGTTTATGGTGGATAATTTATAGGTTGAATCAACTTTTATATCAAACTTAAATTTAATTTTATTTTCCTTAGCATACTTCTTGACCTTTTTAATGTATGATTCCTGTGCAGTTAGATTGCATAGTTCTTCCACACTAATGCCTAAACTCTCTGCTGTTGATTCGTCAATAATCTTCTCCCAAACAGCTTTGTATAGACGACGATCAAAAAGATCTTTTGCTAATGATTTAGCAACAGCTATATCTTCTGATTCTTTTGAGAATATTTCTCCTAGAAGAGTATATTCATTGAGATAAGTGTATTTAGCTAAATCGTTTGTACGTTCAATAAGCTCAAGGGGTTCGCAAGCTTCTCTTAACATTTCATGTATTGTGATATCGGCTGCTCTTGCTGTTTTGTGGAAATACACGTTCTTATATTCAAAAAAACGTCCGATGAGAGAAGAATAAATGTCATCCAAACATTTCCAATTATAATGAACAGCTTCTTTATCTAAATGCATCTGTACAGTTGTATTATTTATAATACGATTTACCGCTATTATTCCAAAATGAAGCGTTCCTGCAAAGAACGAATCTCTGAGCATGAAATCTAACCGATCAGCTCCAAGAGCACCTTGAATTAATGGGTGAACAAGATAATTTTTTCCATTCCAGATTTTCATCAGTTCTTCTGGATTAGTAAATTCTTCAATAATTGGTTTAAGAAATTCAGAGAAAACCATCTTATCTCTGTGAACATCATGTCCATGAGGTGCATCAGGATATACTCGTTTGAAAACAACGTCATCATATGTGTGACTAAAAGGGCCATGACCTATATCATGAAGAAGAGCTGCGATTCGAGCTGTTTGGGTCTTCTCAACGACATCATCGTCCTCCCTGAATACTTCCTCACAATATTTACCTGCTAAGTGCATAACTCCAACACTATGTGTAAATCGGGAATGAATGGCAGAAGGATAAACTTGTCGAACTCCTGAGAGCTGGCTTATCCAGCGCAATCTTTGAAATATGGGCGTATCGATTATCTTATTTTCTATGTCTGTCATACGTACTTCGTCGTAAATAGGGTCTCTGATAGTACGAGTGAATTTTAATACGTCTCTCATAGTAATTCCTCCACAATACCTAATGTCTAATTAATATAATAACCTTTTAATCTTTTTGCTCTTATCTAAAATTACGACAAAAAAGGTTTTACGCCATAAAACAGCACTTTTGGAGGAAAGAAAATAGTGGTGGACCGACCGGGATTTGAACCCGGGGCTACTTCATTGCGAACGAAGCGATCTCCCAGACTGATCTACCGGCCCAAGAGCGTTAGGAATCTCGATTTACTTAGAAACAGATAGAATAGAATAATGTGTCACTGAAGGAGGAAGATGGTAGATAATGAGAATATTATCCAGAACCTTTAACTCTCATAATCTTTCTTTTACCAATTGCGTCCCAATATTCAACTTCAGCACCTTCCTGAATATTGTTTTTGATTTCTTCTTCATCAGGCACAGCTGCTTCAAAAGTTTCATATGTTTCAAGATCCATCAGTTGAACACTATCTGCAGAAATTGATAAAACTTGGGCATATCTTTTATCAATTATTGGCGATTGTAATTTAAAATCGCCAGGTAAATTGATTTCAGTTTTACTTCCTGTGAAAATATTCTCTATTTTCATTCTGCATTTAGCATGTCCATGTTTTCCGCTTTTTGATTTTTCAGTAGAACGAACTAAGTAAACATCATCATTGTGGATAATGTAATAACCTTCTTTTACTTGACCTGCTTTTACAGGTTTGATATCATATTCAGACATTTGTTTATATCTCCTAGAAGTTCTTTTTTCTTTCTTATTTAATTTCTATTGATATAATATATTTAAAGGATTTTGGTTACAATATTGAATAGGTAAGGTAGATTAACAAGAATTGAAATGAAGGGAAAGAACAAACTATCTTTGTGGTTTAGATTTCTTTCCTATAACAATTTGATTGATTGCAGTACCATTAATATGAGTAACTTGCCATTTTACTCCAGGAATGTCTCCCATAGCTCCCTTCTGAGCACCACCTATACTACAAACAATGACTTCATCATGTTCATCGATATAAAGGAGACCACCATCATGAGGAACAAAAGCACCAACCTGTTTCCCATTTTTAGTTAGTCTAACTCTTACACACTTTCTCATTGCTGAGTTAGGTTGTTTACTCTCAACACCATATTTTTCTATAACAATTCCTCTTGCAGCGGGTGCACCTTCAAGGGGGTCAGTCTTCTTATCTAGTCTCAACATTCTTCTTTTATAATGGATATCTTTCCATCGAAAGTGCTTTCTTTTATTTATTAGCTTTCTTGCAGCAAATTCTCCTTTTGGGCTTTTTGATCCTGTCATTCTAACCACTTAATTTTAGTGCTGGAGTATACTTCTTATTATACTATTAAGTTTCAACATTTAGTTTACATTAAAAAACTTTTGATTTCAAAGCAATTTAAATTCCTGAAATAAAAACGGGAGATTTAATTTACAATACTGTTTAACCATTGAACAAACTTTTTCCAATTAAGCTTACTTTATTCTGAAATCTCTTTTGTAAATGTTACTTTTTTTGCTTCAATTCTGACTTGTTTGATTATCTTCCTTAAGATTGGATTATAATTTGAGAAAAACTTAATTGAATCATCATCTCGAGACCCTATAATTCCTGCACAGTGTGTACCATGTCCATACCCGTCATTTGCGCTAAATAACCATTGTAAAAATCGTATTCTTCTGCGATTTTTTTCAGTATGCGATTAAAAAAAGATTTGAAGAAGAAATAAAATTGTTTATTTCTTTTTCTCATCACTAAATTCTCTGTAATTTGAACTCATGGTAAGGTCTACAATTCCAGTGCCAAGAGCAATAGTTTGTCCGACAATTACATTTTCAGTGATTCCTTCTAGTGGATCATATTCTCCATGAACAGCTGCATCCAAAAGATGCTTAACAGTTACTTCAAAAGCAGCTCTAGCAAAAACTGAACTTTTCTTTCCAGAAACACCGTGACGACCTATTTGTTGTATTTCACCGGTAAGTGTCATCAAATCTGAAACAAGCATAACATGTCTTCTATCAACATCTAGACCTTGTTCTTTCATAACGAATAGAGATTCTCTCACAAGAGCATTTCTTGCTGCTTCGACACCAAGTGTTTCTGCAATTTGGTTAATATCTGTAGTATAACATCTTGTTGGATCAACGCCTGGAATTCGCAATAGCTCACTATAATTACTTCCTTCACTTTGCAAGAAATAATTATCCTCTCTGTCTTTCATAACAACTACTCGTGTGACATTTCTAATTCCTTTGATTGGGATTTCTCTTACTTTTTCTGCAAGTTTAGGAAGGTCACTGAATTTTAATTCCTTAAGAGGTGTAATAACAACAGTATTTTTGTCTTCTGAGTCAGATTCAACCTTACATTCCTTTCTACGCACTTGAATCTTTTTAATAACTGTTTGAATTTCAATTCCTTTATCTTTCAGAAGGACTTCATCAAGTTTGATTCTAACTGTGCCTTCAGAGAAACTATGAATAATACTATGAGCAATTTTGTTTACAGTTGTCAATTCTATTCTTCTAGCAACTTGTTTAGCTAACTCTTCATTCTTTTCTGCAAATTCATCCAGATATATTATCATAGTAGGAGTACTGGGGTTTTTTCTAGCATCAAGAATTTCAATAAGACGAGGAAGGCCTCTTAGAACAGACATTTCTGCTACACCAGAATAATGAAAAGTTTGCAGTGTCATCTGAGTTCCAGGTTCTCCAATAGATTGTGCAGCAACTGTACCTACTGCACTTCCTGGATCAATTTGTGCAAATTCATAACTGTTAACAACTTCTTTAATAATTTGCTCTAACTGGCTTTTTGTAACCTTTTTACCTTTGAGTTCTCTTTCCAACTCATTGTAGACTGTATCAGGTACAACATCCTTCTTATGGAAGATACTCAAGCGCTGATTTATTTGATCTTTAGTAAGTAATTCTGACATTTTTATTCCTCCGATGTCTCCTCCGGATGTGTTTCCAGTATCTTATTTACAATAATTGAAACATTCACGGCTTTACCATGGTCGCTTTTAGCTGGATCAACATTATCTTCACCATAGAGGAACTGCACAATTTCTCCAGCTGCGTTACGAACTGTTCTGTCATAACAGGAAGAGATATCTTGTAAGGCATTTACCAGCCTTCTTTGCATATATCCGCTTTGAGATGTACGAACTGCTGTATCTACGAGACCCTCACGACCTCCCGCAGCGTGCATGAAGAATTCGATTGGATTCAAACCTGATCTGAAACTACTATCAACAAAACCATGTGCTTCAGCAGATAAATCTCCTGGTTTGAAAAATGGAAGTACTCTATCTTTGTAACCTCTCATGATTCTTTGTCCTCTAACAGCTTGTTGTCCAACACACGCACTCATTTGCCCTAAATTGAGCATATTCCCTCTTGCACCAGTTCTGGCCATAATCAATGCTTCATTATCATCCTCTAAGTAAAAAGCACTTACGTCTGAGCAATCAGTTCTTGCTTTAGACAAAATTTCCATGATTCTAGCTTCCAAAGTTTCTCCTTCAGTACGACCTGCTTGTCGTTCCAAAGTTCCATCTTCGTATTTTTTAATTGATTTTAGAACATTTTTCTTTGCATCAAAGAGTATTCCTTCTATTTTAGTCTCTGCTTCTAGAGGAATATCGATATCACTGGCTCCCAAGCTGAAACCGCGAAGAGTTATGTTGGTTGTTAGCATTCTTGTAACGCTATCTAAGAAAGTACGAGTTGTATCAGCACCGTATTCCTTTAAGATTCTGTGAAGAACACTATCTGGTACTTCTGCACCAAATGCTTTTTTGTCTATAATTCCTGATACTAAAACACCATCACGAATCAAGATGTAGCCTTCAACTGAGCACTTAGTCTTTTTGCAAGTTTCATGTTTTTCACATAAATTGTTAAACATAGTAAAATTGAAATCGTCTGGTAATAAAGCACTGAAGAGTGTTTTGCCACTCCATAAGGGTTCTCCTTTTGGTCCTTTTTTGTCAAATTTTGGCAGGTGTTCTAGTCCTGCAGCAGTAATCAATTGAGCTGCTTCACTTCTGTTATAGAAAGCTGATTTACGTGTCAAATAATAACCGCTTGTGATAAAATCTTGATTTGCCCCAATAATTGGGCCTCCATATCTTGGAGTACTAATTTGTTCTTGAACCCTCATCAGAATTCTTGCTTCAGCTTGCGCTTCTTCGCTTTGAGGAACATGAAGATTCATTTCGTCCCCATCAAAATCTGCGTTGTAGGGCCTACAAACGGGCAATGTTAGTCGAAAAGTTTTGTAAGGAACAACTTTTACCTCATGAGCCATAATACTCATTCTATGAAGACTTGGTTGTCTATTGAACAAAACTACATCTCCATCTCGTAGATGTCGTTCAATAATAAATTCAGGTTGAAGAGAATCCGCAACTGCTTTTAGGTTTCGAGCATAACGCAAATCAACCCTTCTTCCATCAGGACGTATGATATAATTTACTCCTGGGAAGTTTCTTGGACCTTTCATAACCAGTTCCTTCATTTCCTCAATATTCCATTCAGTAACTCTTTCTGGAACAGTTAGAATTTCAGCTATGTCTCTTGGAACCCCTACTTCATTTATACTTAGTAATGGATCAGGACTGATTACAGTTCTTGCACTAAAATCAACTCTTTTTCCGCTGAGATTAGCTCTAAATCTTCCTTCTTTTCCTTTTAATCTTTGAGTAATTGTTCTTAGTGCTCTCCCGCTTCTATGTCTTGCTGGAGGAATACCACTAATCTCATTATCAAAATATGTACTAACATGATATTGTAATAATTCCCACAAATCTTCAACAATGAGCTGAGGAGCACCAGCTTCTCTATTTTCTAGTAATCGTTGATTAATACGTATAATATCTACCAATTTATGAGTTAAATCATCCTCAGATCTAATACCATTTTCCAAGGTTATACTTGGACGAACACTAACTGGAGGAACGGGTAAAACCCAGAGAATCATCCATTCTGGACGAGCGAATTCAGGATTTATTCCTAGAATTTTGCAATCTTCAGTAGTAATCTCTTTGAACCAACTATGAATGTCAAGAGGAGAAAGTTTGTTAGTTTGTTTTTGACCTGTTTCAGTCTCAACTTCCTCAAAATAAGTTGTAGGTTTTTCTAAACGAATTTTATTCTGAGGTTCTTCGCAATAAGGACAAGTATTTTTTTTAGCAGCCCTTTTCATAAGCTCCTCGATAAGGTCATAATCTGGATCTCCCCATTGTTCCTCAAATTCATCCATTTTTTCAGTAGCTTCTTTAATCTCTCCTAAATCTAGTAGAACTCTGTGACAAGCACGACAAGTAGCACGAAGAATTTTATAGATTAGTTTATTAAAACCAACATGAATGACAGGACGAGAAAGTTCAATATGACCAAAATGACCAGGACAGCTGCCAACTCGAGCACCACAGGTTTTACACCTTTGACCAGGATCAATAGTACCAAGAAGACCGTCCATTAAACCAGAAGTAACAGGAGTGCCATCAGCATCATAAGTGTCAGGAGTGATAATACGCTCAACAGACATCTTTCGAATACTATCGGGGTCGAGTAAACCAAATTGAACTCCGCATACAGTTTTATATCCTATTGTACTCATTCTTTTTATTTCTCCAAAAATGTGTTAGAATCTCTACACTAGTCACGTGACTTACCCCACGGGTTCTAGTATTGATAAAAACCTTTTGATTCCAAACCTTTTTTAAATTCCTATTACAAAATTCTATTTCTTATAATCATAAAAATGTTCTCTATATTTTCTGCAACTCCCTCAACAGTCACATACTGTTCAAAAGTTTCAATTAACCATTTCATATGCTCTTGGGAACCTTTTAAATTCAATGTTAATATGTCTATTAGTATTATTTCCCAAGTTATCAACCATATCATTTTCTCATAAATTTCTATCTTTTCAAACTTCTTCTTTTTCTCTTTGATTTTTCTCCATTTTGTAAACTACACCTATTTCTCTAAGAAGAAATTCAAGTTAAGAATTTTACTAATACAAGTGAAGAAGCTTTTTTGAAATTATTTGATTACAAACCATTTCTTCATTTTATAGTATAATAGAGGTTGTGGATGGAGGTTCAAAAAACGTAAATTCTTATAATTTATATAATGCTATGAAACAAAGTCCAATTGAGAGTGAAAAGAATGAATTCCACAAAAGAGATTGACAATATTATTGATGGTAGAAAATTCTCAGACGAGTATAGTAATATTGTGCTTAAACCACGTTGTGACACTTTAAAAGAACAATATGAAAAAACTCCAAAATTATCTACAATAATTGTTGGTGATGATCCTGCTTCAGAATCTTATCGTCGTATAAGAGAAAAATTCTTTGCTAATTTTTGTATAGATTATGCTGTTACAAAATTACCCGAAGAGACCACTCAAGAAGAGCTCTTAGAGTTAATTAAAAAACAGAATAATGACCAGAGTATCGATGGAATAATGGTTCAATTACCTTTACCCAAACATATAGATGAAGACAAAGTTATAGAAAACATCACCCCAAATAAAGATATTGAGGGTCTTTCTCCTGAGAATGTATATGCTTGGACTAAGTCAAAACCGAATTTAGTACCTGCGACAGCTATAGGTGTTTTAGCACTTTTAAAGTACTATAATGTACCTTTGGCAGGGAAACATGCTGTAGTTGTGGGAAGAAGCATGGTAGTAAGTAAACCTGTAGCACATCTCCTCCTTAGAGAAAATGCTACTGTAACTATGTGTCATTCAAAGTCAAAACCATTAGAACGATATACTCGAGATGCAGATATCCTTATTACAGCAGCTGGAAAAGCTCATCTTATCAAAAAAGGGATGGTAAAGAAAGGAGTAATCATTATTGATGTTGGAATAAATTTTGAAGATGGTAAACTACTAGGTGATGTGGATTTTGATGATTTAAAAGAAGATGCTCTTATGATATCTCCTGTTCCAGGTGGAAGTGGTCCAGCGACTGTTTGTATGTTGGCTAGTAATTTGTTTTTAGCTTTTGAACTTAATCAAATTAAAGACGATGAAGAGCTTGAACGTTGTGTTCACGAATACTATGAAAATTATAAAATGATAGAGAACCAAAACTTTTGTTTATTTTGACAAATAAAGTTATTTAAACAAAGAAGGTTGTTTTATCCATGAAGGAAGTAACCCTATCAAAATCTTTCAAAATATTGGATCAAAATTATGGGTTAACTATGATTGTGTTGGAAAACGCAGTTTCTATTTATATCTATGAAGACACACCAAAATTTGGTACTTTTGGAGTTTCTATTCCTGCAACAGAATTTATGTCTGCCTCTACACTTTATATTACCGGTCAAAAAAATGAACAATATGTTAGAATGATTGGAGAAAGAATAGCAACAAAAATACAAAAAATAGTTCTTGTCTCTCTTAACATTCAAGATATTACTAACGATATTTTATTGAAGATTTTAGAAAATGTTGAAACTGAGTTGTTAAAGAAAGAAGAAAAAGAAAAAGAAGAATGAGTGGTTTAGAGTTATTATTTTAAGATTGATAAACCTGGATACAACGGGAATTGTTTGGTAAGTTCAAGAATGTCTTCCTTAACTGTTTTATTTACTGCAGGATTACCTTTAGCTTTGATAACTTTTGCAAGACCTTCTGCAATTACCTTCATTTCTGATTCTTTCATTCCTCTGGATGTTATAGCAGGGGTTCCAAGTCTTAAACCTGAAGGGTTGAATGGGCTTGATGGTTCATATGGAACAGTGTTTTTGTTTAAAGTTATCCCTGCTTCATCTAAAGCTGTCTGAATCAATCCTCCTTGACCAGTTAAATCTTCAGGACGTAAATCAATAAGAAGTAGATGGTTATCAGTTCCGTTTGTAACAAGTTTTATGTCCAGAGACATCAACTCATCAGCCAAAGCTTTCGCATTCTTTACTATCTGTTTTGCATAGTCTTTAAATTCTGGTTTCATTGCTTCAGCAAATGCAACAGCTTTTGCTGCAGTAGCATTATCATGAGGACCCCCTTGTAAACCTGGAAAGACTGCTGAATCTATTAATCTTCCTAAAGAGAAAGGCTCACCATTCTTTGTTTTCTTTTCTGGATGGTGGATTTCATGTAATCTATCTTCAGTTTTACACATTATAATGGCTCCGCGCGGTCCTCTGAGACTTTTATGAGTTGTAGTTGTTACAACATCTGCATAAGGAACAGGACTCTCGTGTGCTCCACCTACTACCAAACCTGCAATATGAGAAATATCTGCAAGTTGGTAAGCATCAACTTCTTCAGCTATCTCTTGAAAAGCTTTAAAGTCAATTTTTCTAGGATATGCAGTTAAACCAGATATAATCATTTTAGGTTTTTCCTTTTTAGCTAGCTCGTGGATCACACCCATATCTAGCATTTCTGTCTCTTTATTTACATCATAGCTGGCACAAACATAATTCTTACCTGAGAAGTTCACAGGACTACCATGAGTAAGGTGACCTCCAGAAGTTAGGCTGAATCCTAGAAACTTGTCTTTCAAGTTCAACAAGGCAAAGAATACTGCTTGATTAGCAGGAGAACCAGAGTAAGGTTGTACATTCACATGCTCAGCACCAAAAAGTTTCTTAGCTCGTTCTATAGCAAGAATCTCCACTTCATCTACTATTTCATTTCCACCATAATACCTTTTTTTAGGGTATCCTTCAGAATATTTGTTAGTAAAAACACTCCCCATAGCCTGTAAAACAGAACGGTAGGTATAGTTTTCTGAAGGAATTAACTCTATTCCTTCTTCTTGGCGTTTTAATTCTCTAAGAAGCAAATTTGCTATTTCAGGATCAGAGCTCGAAATTTCATTCATTAAGTTCATAATTTATCCTCTGAAGAATATCGCATCGTTTTCTTTAAATATTTTTTTCACTCGCACAATTTTGTAAAAAAACAGTTCTTGAAAATCTTACCACAAAACTATTCTTTACGTGGTAAGATATTTCTCTCCCTATGTCTTTCGCTCTTTCCCTTTAAAATGGTATCACTCTTTCGTATCCTCCCTTCTCTTTCTTCTTCGTTGCATCTACTATCACTTTTATTGATGTATTATCTTCCCTTCTTCTCGATGGATCCAGTGACGATCCTCTCATATTTTCCAATATTGTTATATCGTTGGCCCCGGCTCTTGTTATTCTCGCCCATTGAACTGCGTTGTTATCATGAATGTCAATGTCATTATTTACTACTGTTACCCATTTAAGCGAAGGGTGTGCTTCAAATGCTGCTAAACCTACCTTATGACCGTCAATATCTGATGAAGTCGTAACAGAGATAACCGCATCTAGCCACCCACAACCACTAGGAGAGAGATAGACCCCATGCACCTCTGGAACAACCTTGCTAACGCGGTTATGAATAGCAGCTTCTCGTGGAAAACCCATCAGAATAAAATGTTCTTCATAAGCAGGAAGAATGGTTTGAAAGATAGGTTGATCACGATAATATATGTCTTCAAACTGAATAACAGGTTGAGAACGGATATCATCAGGAGTTCCAGTAATATCCACGAAAGGTCCTTCAGCAACTTCGTGGTCAGCTAAGATTTTCCCTTCTAGAATGAATTCCACATCAGAGGGAACCATGATACCATAATGGGGCGTTTTGATAACTGAGAGATTGTCACGTAGAAGAGAATTAGCAATAACGAGTTCAGAACTATTAGAAGGGGTAGGAGAAGAAGCAGCTAAAGCTAAGATAGGGTGATAACCATTGACAACCGCAATGGGAGTATCCAAACCATTTTTCTTGTTTTGTAAGAAGATTTTATGTAAATTGCGAGGAACAATACGAATGGCTCCTTGATGATCATTGAGAACTTGAATACGGTGAATGCTAAGGTTGGGAATGTTAGTGCCAGGAAAATTGGCAAAAACAATACCTGAAGTGAGATATCTACCTCCATCAACGGGGAAGAATTTAGGGATAGGAAGAAGAGAAAGGTTAGCAGGTTCCTTGTTAGAGAAAGTTAGACTGGAATCAGCTAATGAAGGAACTTTAGGGGAAAGAAGAGTTTGTTGGAAGAAAGAATAGTAATCTTCAGGTTCGTTGAGAACAAATTTAAGTTGTTCGCGAGAAGAGAGACTATTACCTAAGAGAGGAAAATTTGAACCTTGAACCTTAGAAAACAAAACAGCTTTATGGGGGTTTGTTTGAAGGTGCTCAGTGACTTCATACTCTAGATTAACTTCATCAGTAATATCAATTAATAACTCTGACTGTTTGAGGGTGTCAAGATAAGGTCTTAAACTCATAAAATCACAACATCTCCTAAATACAAAAAACATTAGATACAATGATTTAAATATCTTGTTAGAAAAAAAACGATAGCAAAATTAATCCTCTTGGCGGGGATTGCCGAGTGGACAAAGGCGCTAGATTCAGGTTCTAGTCCTTAGTGGTTCGGGAGTTCGAATCTCCCTCCCCGCACCAACAACAGTAAATTTTTTGCATAAGAAGAGGTAGAAAAAATGAAAATAGGAATTATGAGTGATAGTCACGATCATAGACCAAATATACAAAGAGCTCTAGAGATATTCAAAGAAAGAGAGGTTGAAACAATTATCCATGCGGGGGATCTAATCTCTCCGTTCTGTGTGAAGATGTTTGAGGAGTTCAGAGGAAAATTCTATCTATGTGCAGGAAATAATTTGGGAGATACAGCAGTAATAAGTAACATGATGAAAGAAGTAGGGTTCTTTTACGAAGATGTAGGAGAGTTTGAAATTGAAGGTAAAACTTTTGCTTTATATCATGGAACAGATGAATTAAAGTTGAATTCTCTAATCTACTCAAAAACACCTTATGATTATGTTATATCTGGTCATACCCACAAAAAACTATTGAGAAAAATAGGTAATACGGTGATAATTAATCCTGGAGAAACATTTGATTTGTATGAAGATCCAACTGTGGCAATTCTAAATTTAGCAGATAGAAAAGTAGAATTTTATTCATTGAAATAAGAAAAAGAGATTTGAGAAAAATGATACCTTCTCCTCAAATCCCGCTGATATCAAGCGAACTTAGTGAGTATATAGATGAACTTCTGGGTATTGAAACAGCTAAGAAATACTTGAACGCCATAGCTACACCAATGGAAGAATATACTTTACATATTTTTCAAAGATCTGATTTAAATGATGAAATTATAACAAAAATGGAAGAATATGGATATAGAGCGCATCAACACCCAAACTTCTCTAATCTCATAGTATCAAAACCAAAAGGACCTTTTGATGTGGATTATTCTGAAGATTTGAAAGAAATAATTGTAGATAATCGAGCAGCGGAAATGATTTACCAAGGATCAGATATTTTTGCTCCTGGAGTTAAGACAGCTAACAAGGTAAAAGGTGGGGATGTTGTTTATATTAAGAATCAAAAAGAGTTTACTGTAGCAAAAGCAAAAGCTTTGATGAGTCATAACCAGATTTTAAAGGAAAAGAAAGGGATTGCAGCAAAAAACCTCGAATCTCCATTCAAAGTTCCAAGTGTTCCACAATTGAATTTGGAGGAATATCCAATATATTTTCACAGTGTTCCAGCATATTTGACAAGCTTAAATCTAGATCCCCAACCAGAGGATAGAATACTGGATAGTTGTGCAGCTCCGGGTAATAAAACAATACATCTGAGTGAGCTAAGCAAAGGTTCAGGAGGGATAATTGCAGTAGATAGGTCTAAAGGAAGATTAGAACATCTAAACAAAAAAATATCGAGGTTTAAGATAAAGAATGTTAAAACCGTGGTTGGGAACATAATAGATCTAAGCAAAGATTGGACTGTGAGATTCGATAAAATATTGGTCGATCCTCCATGTACAGCTCTTGGGTTTAGACCTAGATTGGTCATGGAAACAACTAAAGAAACTATTGAGACAACTGCAGATTACCAAAGAGCAATACTCTTTGCATGTGTTCAATTGCTTAAACCAGGAGGAGAATTAATCTATTCTACATGCACAATTACTAAAGAGGAAAATGAAGGTGTAATAAATCGAGCTATAGAATTGGGTTTAGAGCTTATTGATCAAAACATAAAAATCTCAGAAACACCAACAATTGATATCGGACCGTCCTCCTATGTACAAAGATTTCTGCCAGGGCAAGATCAAACATTGGGATATTTCATAGCCAAGTTGAAGAAGTTTGAAAGTTAATACCGAACCTTTTTTAATTTATGTTCTTTCTTTTACATGAAATGAGTTTCTTGAATAAAGATGCATGCATTCTAATTACAAGCTCAAGACACAAGGATAGTAGAGAGCTAGCTTTGTCTTTTCACGAAAAATTAGAAGCGAAGGGTTATACCTCTTTTCTTGATACCTATCTAGCAGACTCATTAGAGCAACCAGAATTAGCATGTCCCGGAAAGAAACCAAGTATAGTTTTTGTTTTTGGGGGAGACGGAACAATTCTCAAAACCTATGAAATCTGGAAAAATGTTCCAATTTTTGCCATTAATTGTGGGAAGGTTGGTTTTCTAACAGAAATTGATCCTGAAGAAATCGAAGATGCTCTAAGAGATCTTGAAGCTGGAAAAGGTTTTATCGAAAGTTTCAGCACCATCGAAATATCTTCTAAAAATTCTGAAACGGTTTCTGCTGTAAATGATGTTGTTATTACTTGTGATACAATAGGTCAGTCAATCAGTCTGAAATTACATGTAGATGACGAATATGTTTACACTCTTGATGGAGATGGATTAATTATCGCTACAAGTATAGGTTCAAGTGCTTATGGTCTATCAGCTGGAGGATCTTTAATCGTCCCAACAGTTGAAGCAATCATCACCGTACCAATTTGTCCATTTTCTAGAAGAGTAGTACCAATGGTATTTCCTTTGAACTCAAAATTAACAGTTACAAATCTAAGTAAAACCAAATATGGAAGCATTGTAATTGATGGAAAAGTGCATTATAACATTGGTTACAAAGAGTCCATCGAAATAAAACGATCGGACGATAAGATAAATTTCATCCGATTTACAGAGAATTACATTACTAGGGTTAGGGAAAAACTTCTACGATTCAATCCTGATGATCTCGATGAATGAAAATAACGATATGAAAAGTTTGAACCACTTTATAGTTGATTCTACTGCTATAATTCATCATTTTGTACTTGAAGATCGATTGAAAGAAAATGATTTTTTGGTTATTCCCAAATTATTAGTAGAAGAATTGAAGTCATTTGAATCAAAATCCGTTTTGACAGTTTTAGAAGCTGAAGGCAAACTAATACAAACTACTCCATCTGCAAGATCTATAGAGCAAATTACAGCTGTTGCTAAGAAATCAGGAGATTATGGCTCTCTCTCTCAAATTGATATTCAAGTATTGGCTTTGGCATTAGATTTTTCTGATTCTACAATTTATAGTGACGATAATGCCGTTCAGAATGTTAGTGCTTTTTTGAAAATACCAGTAATATCCCAACATTTTAGTATAAAGCATAAGAGGGAATATTATTGGAGATGCACAGTATGTGGTAGTAAATTCACCCAAAGAAGTGACACTTGTATAGATTGTGGTAGTCCAACAAAACGATTTTTCAAGAGAAAATGAGAAGAATGGGTTTTGAGAGAGGATAGCGTTTTAAGATAAAGCTTCTATTGCCTCAATTAATGCAAGAACAAATTTATCATTAGTCTCACTGTCTCCTAAGGTTGCAACAAAAAATTGCTCAAAATCACTAAATTCGTGAGTTTCGTCAAAAGTTTGTACAATAATCCCCTTACTACACAACTGTTCATATAATTCTTTGATATTCTTCTTATATCTGATGAAAAGAAAATTTGTATCGCTTTTATAAACCTTCAAACCACTTAGCATTTTTAGTTGATCATAAACCCTTTTTCTTTCAGTATTGAAAGCATTAATCAATTCAACAAATTTGTAAGGTGATTGTAAAATATGTTTGGTGGCTAAAGCATGGATAGGGGGGATCTCTTCTATAAAGTAAGTGTCTTTGAGTAAATTGACAATCCTAGAATCCGCCACAAGATATGCACTGGATAAAGAACCCAACCCCCAAGCTTTGGAAAATGATCGAACAACTACTAAATTATCAAAGAAATTAACTTGATTTACAAGACTATATTTCCCAAATTCAACATATGATTCATCTACAATAATGGGAATATCTGTTTCTTTAGCTAATGTTAAAACATCGCTCTCCCGAAGCTGATTAGCTGTCGGGTAATGAGGGGAAGTGAAAACTACTGCTTTTGATGAGCTTGTTTCGATGTGTTCGAGAATTGCATTTATGTCTAACTCAAAATCCTCCAATAGACTAATCTTGTTGATTTTCAATTTTTGATTTTGTGCGATTGTTGAGAAGATATCTTTATCTGGTGAAATTAATATGATCTCGTCTTTTGGTTTAATTAGTGTTGATAAGGCTCTTTGAATGAGTTGATTATGAGTTAATCCAGGATAAAGAGACGATGTTTCAACACCAATAAACCTCGATATTTCCTCTAAGAAAGAATAATAATCAATCGGATAACTGTCTCGAGGATCAATCCTTTCTATATCTTTTATTACAAGTTCTTGTATCAAAACTGGGGGGATAAATAGATTGTCACCAAGACTCAAATCTATAATTTGATCCAGTGTAAGGCTATACTTCTCTGCAATCTCCTGATGTTTTCTTTTTCTTTCAAGAGCAGATCCCGTTATTGAGATTTTATTTGACATTTGTATTCCTTCTCATTCTGGATTAACAGAGTAAGCTGAAGTTGTTAAAAAAGTCTATTGGTTATTAGAGGATATAATGAAACTACGATTTTTTCTGAAAAATGAGGGTAAAACTAAAAAAGAATTAAGAATTGCATTATTTACTTGTAATAGTAATTTCATTTGGTGAAATCTAATGGTTCATAAATTTACGGTAGAATTTCCAGAAAGAATTTGGGATGCTGTTAGAGATAAAAAGGGTCCAGGGTCGATTAAGGACTTTCTCATCAAATTAATTGAAAAGGAATTTGAACTGAGAAAAATCAAAACTTTCATTCTTGCAGGAGGCGAAGGAGCTAGATTAAAACCTTTAACTGAAACAATTCCTAAAGCAATGATTCCCGTGGGTTACAAACCTTTACTTGAGTATAATTTAGAACTAATATCAAAAAGTGGAATTACTGATGTTATACTTCTAATTGGTAAACTAGGAAATCGAATAATGAAGTATTTTGGTCAAAGTTGGAATGATTTGAACTTAAGTTATGTAAGCGAAACAACAAATCTAGATACAGCGGGAGCAATATATAATGCACGTAATTTGGTTTCGGACACATTTGTTGTTATGCACTCTGATATCTTAACAGACATTAATCTAAGCAGTATTATTGAGTATCATAAGAAACATAAAAAAGATCACCTAGTTACTCTATGTGGCATTGGTGTAAATGACTATTACCAATCTATGGGGAAGGCAACTGATAAGGGTCTTTTCTCAGATTTTGGTGTATTTTATGTAGAAGATTTTACGCCCCACATAGTTACAAAATTTGAAGAAATTCCCACAAAAACTCAACAAAACAGTTTCATTAATACGGGAATATATGTGTTTGAACCTGAAATTATTGAATATTTATCAGATGCAAATGGAAAATCTATCTCTGGCGACATTTTACCTGAAATTATCACCGAAAAAAAAGCCAAAGCATACTTGTGTCCTAAAAATGCCTTTTGGATAGATGTTGCTCATCCTGATCGCTGGAGCAAAGCTTGGGATGTTCTTTTCTCAGGAGCTTTTAAAATCTAAATGTATCATTATCTCAAATTATATATGAATTGAAGAGATTTTTTTCAAATACTTCTTTTAGATAAAACTCGAAAGTGCAAATATTTAAGAATTTAAGTAAAAAAATGAGCACAAGTAAAAGAACGGTGTTAGATTTATGGATATTAATCGCAGTATTAGAATAGCTGTCGACACAGGAAAAGTTTCCTATGGTACAGATTCAGCAAAACAAGCCTTGCTCAATAAGCAAGCAAAACTAGTAATTATAGCAGAAAATGCCCCTCAAGATATAAAAGAAGACATTAACAGATATGCTGAAATTTCTGAAGTGCCTGTTTTAGAATTTTCTGGGTCATCTCTTGATTTGGGAGCTGTTTGTGGTCGCCCACATTTCGTAGCTACTTTAACAATTATGGCATTGGGAGATAGTGACATAATTAAAGCTGTTAAGAAAGAATAAGCTAGGGAGTATAAACTGGATGTTAAAGGTTGTTCTTCTCTTTTTCATGGCACATTTATTACAAATGTGGAGTCCAAAGAGAAGGATACAAACTTATGTTTGAATACACTTTTAAACACCAGAATACTAAAATTATCTTGAATCATAAGGATTTAAGCGTATTAGAGTAACGCGATTAAAATCAAAAAACACTATTCCAAATATGGAGCACAAAAAATGCCTTCTGTCAAACTATCCCAAACTGAAATGCAATATATAACAATTCTTCAAGGAATTGTAAATGTCACAATCAATGATTGCATAGTTGATGATGAAGAAAATAAAGTTGTATTTGTTGTTTCAGAGGGACATGCAGGTTTAGCAATAGGTAAACGAGGGATAAATATCAACAAGCTCAAAGAAATGATATCAAAGGATGTTGAAATCATTGAACATTCTTCTGATCCCGCTAAATTCATCAGAAACTGTTTCTTCCCCATTATAATTAAAAGCATCTCATTCCTTGAAAGAAAAAATGGAAAAGCAGCCACCGTTGAAGTTGATAATAAAGATAAAGGCAGAGCAATAGGAAGAAATGGTAAGAACATCAATAAAGTAAAGATGTTGGTTCTCAGACAATTTGATATTGTTGATGTAATGATCAAGCAATAATATTCTTCTTTTTACTTTCATACATTTTGTCAAAAACTTTTAGAGAAACAAAAATAATCTCTTCATACGTAAGATATAAAGCAAAATTAGGTAAGGTTAGGTTAAATGGTAAAATCTTCTATCGACGAGAAAAAGAAGTTAGATAAACTGATAAAGCTTATCCAGAAAGAAGGAACTCTTTCAGAAATAGCAGAGAATGAAATGATATCGCTTTTTGAAGACAGGGGTGAAAAGGCATTCAATATTCTCAAACAGAATAAATTGCATAAATATGTTCTCAACGAGAAAATAGCTATCTGGGAAGTAGAAGGAAAGAATCAGAGCTATTTAATAATCAAAGATAATTTCTGTGAATGTACTGACTATCAAATTAGGGTATTAAGTCGAGGTGAAAAAACCTTGTGCTATCATCTTCTTGCTAAGATTATAGGCGATAATCTTCATCACTATAATATAAAGAAACTTTCCAGTAAGGAATATGATGACTTAATACTGTCTCGTACTTAACTTATTTTGAAAAAGAAAATAAAGAAATTTGAAGAATAAAGCACTATGCTACATCTTCTAATTCTATATGGGGTGCTATACCTAGACTCATTAGTTCTTGCATGAGTAATTTAAATGCATAACTTATGACAACTCTTGAAACTGTAGTTTCTTCTTTGCAGATGGGACAATGATATCTGTCTCTGTTTCTGTCATACATTGCAAGGAATCCACATTTTGAGCAAATGAGCGCATCAGTTTTATCTGATTCATCCAATAATCTTTCTTTGAGTAGAATGGAGGTTCCATGACCAATAAGACAATCTCTTTCCATCTCACCAAAACGAAGACCTCCTTCACGAGCTCTTCCTTCAGTTGGTTGTCTAGTAAGCATCTGAATCGGACCACGTGCACGGGCATGTATTTTATCTTGTACTAAATGGTGAAGTTTCTGATAGAATTGGGAACCAACAAAAATAGTTCCTTCTAATCTTTTACCTGTTTTACCGTCATACATGACTTCTCTCCCAAGTGGGTTCATACTTAATTTCATCAATGCTTCCTGTAATCCACTAAGTTTGGTTTTACTAAAAGCGGTTCCATAGATAGCATCACCAGAATGAGCAGCAATTTTGCCTGCTAGTAATTCCATAAGCATCCCTATTGTCATTCTTGATGGGACAGCGTGTGGATTGATGATAATATCGGGTACTACACCTTCTTCTGTAAAAGGCATGTCCTCTTGTGGAATAATTAAACCGATAACACCTTTTTGACCATGTCTTGAAGCAAATTTATCTCCAATCTCTGGAACTCTTTCAGATCTAACTTTTACTTTTACGAGTCTATTTCCTTCATTGGTGTCAGTAAGAACAACCATGTCTGAGATACCTTTCTCACCATGTCGCATTGCTTTACTTGTTTCTCTTCTATTTTGTGGAGGAACTTCAAATTCAGTATACTCTTCCAGAAATCTAGGTGGGCTAGTACGACCAATGAGGACTTCTCCTCGACTACCATCAACAGAAATTTCTGGTTCAATAATTCCATCTTCTCCAAGGTGCACATATTGAGATTCGTCTTTGTAACCTCTGACAGTATCATCTGGGATTTCAAAAGTATCCTCTTGGCCATTAGGATATTTACGCTCCTCAGCATCATATGTTCGGTAAAAAGTACTTCTTCCTAAACCTCTCTCTATGGCTGCTTTGTTAATTAGCAAAGCATCTTCCATGTTATAGCCTTCATAAGATAAGATAGCTACAATGAAATTTTGTCCTGCAGGACGACTTTCAAAATTGATGGTGTCCATACCATGTGTTTTAACTAACGGCTTCTGAGGATAATGCAATACATGAGCTCTTGTATCCATACGGTATCTAAAATTAGCTGCGAATATACCAAGGGCTTGTTTTGCCATTCCAGCTTCATAGACATTACGATCAGAACGATTGTGTTCTGGAAATGGAATTAATGAAGCACAAATTCCTAAAATTGTACTAGGAGTAATTTCCATGTGAGATGATTCAGAAACTAGATAATCTTCATCTATAGCAATGAATAGATTTTCTTCTTCTTCAGCATCAACATATTCGATAACTTGATTTCTTATCAGATCACTCCATGACCATTTACTGCTTTTAATCCAATTGAACATTTCTTTTGTAAGTGCTGGGATTCCATCATTGACAATAATAAGAGGACGACGAACTCTGCCTGCGTCACAACTAACCATAATTTCATTTGTTTCAGAATAATGTGAAATGTTAACTTCGTGATGAAGCTCACCCGTTCTACGTTTTTGTATAATCATTTTGCGGAATTCTTCAAAATCTTGGACAACACCAAGAAAACTTCCGTTCAGAAATACTTTGCAATATGAAGCGTCTGCTACAAGTTTAGCAAGTGGAGAATTGGGTTCTATCATATCTTTGGGTTCAATTTTATTTAGCTTCAGATCGTTGATAAGTTTCTTTTCAACATCTTTGCTATCTAAACCAACACTGATGTAAGCTTGAAGAGCAAGATTCTTTACCAACCCACAATTGGGTCCCTCTGGTGTTTCGTTGGGACAATTATGGGTAACAAATCCATTTGCTACAAAAGTATGAGTGTTTTTTGATGTTGTAAAATCACATACAATGTCTTCTTCTTCTATTGCTTTTATTGACATCAAAGGAACATATAACATACCAGAATTAATATCAGCCTTTGTTTTTTCAAAGAATTCATCTACTGCTATGGATTTGCGAGGTCTATTTACTTTCATAAGTTCGTCTTTACGCTGAATAATTGAAGTAACAGTTCTATATGAAAGATTCAATTGTTCTCCAACTTGTCTCTGATTAAGTCCCATATTATATAATTTTACAGCTTCTTGTTTTTGGTCAATTCTTTCCTGAATCTGTTCATTACGATAAGCTAGATATTCAAGCACTAATTGTGATTTTACTTGTTTTTCTTGAGCATAACGATACCCTATATTACTGCATAGATTATAGATATTATCTCTAGAGTTCAGGAAAACTAATTTCACACCAACTCTATTGCTGTTTGGAATTTTCTTTGTTTGTATATGTTTTACTTTTACATCAAATTCTTCAAAAAGTGATTTCATTTGCTCAAAGAATTTGACTTGGGAGTCAGTATATTTTGGGTGCTTATGCATCTCTAAATCTGGAAGGGTTATCCTATGATCACCACGTGATTTGTCATGTAGATAAAACCAAGGAGTACCTCCATCTCCACCCATGAAGGAAGCCAAAAATTCTCTTTTTGCTAAATCACAAACATCGTGGAGCCAAGAGGGAAATTCATATGAAACCTCAGTCCTTTTGCCCTTAGGCAAACCTAAAGCCATCATTAATCTCTTAAATGATCCTCCTCTTGTAGTAACAACAGTTGTGTAAGTAACCTCGTTATCTTCTGATACTGTAAAATTTGTTTCTTTGAGTTTTATTGAATTACTAGAGAAACCTAAATTTTCAATATCAGAAGTTACTTCTTCAGCATCTTGAATTGTTCCTAAATAGAATTCAACTGTGTTACCTAAGTGGCCATCTGTCAGAATGATGCCCATTAATCTTGTTATAACATGGAGATTGTTGTTAGCTGATGTCAAAGGTAATAATCCCAATGCTTCTAATTCATCAGCATCTTTTTCTAAAAGTTGTCTCTCAGAATCATCTAGTTGATCTTGCCATTCACCATGAACAAATTCATTTTTGTCTAAGATGGTGAAAACCCCATAATCATCAGGGTTTTGCTTTATAGGTTTTAATGTTGGTCTTATTAATACCTTGTCAGATAATTTTAATTCTCCAGCTTCAATCCACCCTTTATCTGTGAAGAATGGGTGATCTTCAGTTGCACGTATTTTCCTCCCAGAAATCGTTGTAATCTCAAGAACCCGCTTATTTAACTCTACAGAAGAGATTTTTTGAAATGCTTCGATTTCAGAGCGAACTTCTTCTAGTTTTTCAGAATCGACTGTTTTTACTCTAAGTGTATCATAATCTTTTTCGATTGAACCTATAGTCATCTGAGTAGCTCCATCACCCATTAACACCATTGTGTCTGGTGTAACACATATTTTTCCAAAATGTGTTGGGTGAAGATCCCTTGCTTCGAAATGAGGTTGACTTCTGCTTAATGGACTTACGACTCTTCTGAGATGGCTTAAAGCTGACATATAGTTTGTTCTATCAAGAAGTTGACTTACTCCTGATTTACCACCGGTCCAGTTCCCTGTTGCCAAAGCATGACGCAACCTTTCAGTAATCAGATCTGCTCGAACTGCTGTTTTGAGATTAGGTTTTCGACCTCGGACTGTAACTCTTTCTAACTGATATTTGATGTCTCGACAGAGGGCATGAAATGCTACTCTATATAACATCAGTAATAAATCACCTGCAAGTTTTAACCTTTTGTTTGCATAATGGTCTTTATCGTCTTCTTTCCTAATACCGGCTTCAAGTTCTAATAATCTTTGAGCCATTCTTGCTAAGAAGAATGCTTTCTTTAATCTTGAATCTTCGTCACTTCCTAGATGGGGTAATAGATATTTATCTAATACTTGCATTGCACGATTTATACGATATTCTTTGGTTTGTCCTACTGCAACACGTTTTCCTATGTAATCCAAAGATTCTTCTGTAGTATCAATCTCTGAAGATTCTCTCATCAGTATTGACATAACTCTAGCTCGAAGTTTTGGAGTTGGACTTATTGCCATTGCAATCATATCGTCTCTTTCAATTCCCAAAGCTCTCATCAGTAAAATTAGAGATATTTTACGTGGCATACTTGGGAAACTGACTCTTAATTGGCCATCATTAGTATGTTCAACTGTAACAGGGGCTCTGAAACCGTGAATAACACTGAAGACTTTAGCTTCACTGGTTACATTTCCTTTACTGGTTAATTTCTCAATTAGGATTCTATTAGGAGCTAGGTCTTCTTGAGTGACAATAACCCTTTCACTCCCATTAACTAAGAAATAACCTCCAGGATCTTTTGGATCCTCTCCTAGTTTAACCAAGGATTCAGGAGAACGATTGTACAATTGACATCTCTTGGATTTTAACATGATAGGTAAATAACCAATGAAAACACTGATTGTTTCTAATGGAATCTCAACACCATCACTTCCTCCCTTGCGAATGGGAGTCATATGAAGGTTTAATCTAGATGCATAAGTGAGATTTCTAATTCTAGCTTCCATAGGATAGATAGAACTTTGAGATCCATCTGCTTCTCGAATTGTGGGTTCCTCAACTTCAACTTTTTCAAGTTTAACATAAAACTCTGAATCTTCTGGTTCTATAGTTTCGATTTCACTAATAACGGATTGAAGACCGTTTTCAATAAAACCATTAAAAGAATCAAGATGTTGGCGAACTAATCCTAATTCTTCAAACATAGAGTTAACTAGAACCCAACGACTATTAGCGTCTGCTTTACTCTTCTTTTTGGCCATTTAAACACCTTAACCAAATAAAAATTAATCTCCTCGCAGTAAAGGGGTTATATGATATATTAAAAATCTTATGAATCAAGACTACTAAAGCTAGATTACTTTTCACTGTTTTTAACGTGGAAAATTAGAGACCAAGGATAACGAACTGCTATCTTATCTACAACACTCTTTACCTTCTGTTTTTCAGACGTATCTTCATAGAAAAGTAAGATAACTTTTCCCCCTCTTCCTCTCTTCATTTTCTGATAAACGGTCTTAGGAGAATTCACTAAGTCAAATACTATAATGACTTCTGTTTGTGGAAGGTCAATGTCCCTCTCCCCAACGGGCGATAAGATGAGTGCGGATTGTTTTTCTGATTTCCTGAAAGAATCCATAATCTCTCCTTTGTTCTTTATTCTCCCTGTTACTATGAATATCTCAAAACCTTCCTTTTCCAGCAATGTAGCTAATGAATCGACTGTAGATAGAAAAGAACACAATACTGTTACTTTTTGAAATTCCTTTGAGATTCTTACTATCTCTAATTCCTTTCCACTAATTTTGGGTAAGTCGATGGATTCTTTTGTATCGAAATCATACCTAAATAGGTAATTTTTGTAAGAACTAGCAGGCATAGAATAAACATACTTGCGCAATAATAATAATCGATTTAGTTTTTCCACTAATTCTGTTTCAACTGCAATAAGAGGTAAAGAATTGAAAAAATCTTTTCGCAGTTTTTCTAAATCTTTAGGTGATGTTTCCCCTACTTCCTGAATTATTTCCTCACGAGTGGTCTTTATGTGTTCAGTTATCATATTAATTATTGCAGAAGTTTTTTCATCTGTTACTGGATTGATATGAACTTCTGTATCTTGAATGAACTCCTTAATGTCTGTATCAATGAAGTCTTCTATAGTGATTGTTGTGCTTTGTGGAATAAATTCCATCAAAGTTTTCAATTCATTACGAAGTTGCAACTGATTATCATCTAATACTATGTGATCATCTCGTAATGTTCCACTCATTCCAATTACTTTTGAGTTGCTTAAAGATGGGAGCAAGATGTTCCAAGGAACGCACAAAACTCGACGATGAGATACTCTTCTAACTATCTGGTCTACCTCATTAATGATAATAATATCAACATCTTCAGCTAGTTCAGGATGTTTCTTCAATGTATTAGAAAAAACAGTTGGTAAAGATAGAATCACTCTATTGTTTTCAATAATATATTTTCTATAATCTGCATTGGAACCACTTTTGATAGCAGCTAATTTATCAATACCACCATATTCTTTCTCAAGGTAAAGAACTGTTTCTTCGAGAGAAGAATGAGTTTGAAGAAAAACTACTACTTTCTTATCCTTGAAAGTTTCTGTCAAGAGTCTATACATCATGACTCTTTTGCCCATCCCACAATCAAGTTCCAAAATTACACTCTGTTCCTCATCAACTAATGAAGATATTTTATCAACGATGAAATTCTGGTACTCGCGTGATTCAATTGTCAAAACACTCACTTTCTTATCAAGATATTCATATTTAAAGGAAAAGAATGAATCTGGTAAATTAGCTACTAAAGCATGTTGTTTCGAATCTGATCTTGCAATATCTCCATTATTTTGGTTACTGGCTCTGATATACGATGTAAATTCAAACTAATTGGTGAGATGCTTATACCATTTTGTTCGACAACTGCCCAAGAATCTGTATTTTCTTGGAAACTTTTCTTTCTTTCACCCCACAGCCACAAGTATGGTAAATTTCTTGGATCAGTTTTTTCATACATGAAATTGTTATACTTATAGAGTGTTGGAGATGTAATGTAAACTTGCGTGTCTTTAGTAATTTCTTTTGGATAGTTTACATTAAGAAAAGCTAAATTTTCCGGCCATTCTAACTCTAGAACAATTTTAACAATCTTAGCAGAAATTTTAGCCATCTGTTCAAAATCTATTCCTCTTTGGTCAATTAATTGAGCATCGTCTGAAACATCAGATGAAAAAGCAATAGCTGGGACATTATTGAATGCAGCTTCAAAAGCGGCTGCACAGGTACCACTTGTAAGAATTGAGTGAATAGATGAATTATCACCATAATTGATCCCACTAATAACAAGATCGGGTTTCCTTTTAAGAACGTGAAAACCAACAAAGATATTGTCAGCAGGAGAACCTGTAGTACTATATCCTGTTGAACCATCTTCATAGTTTACCGGAAAAAACCTTATTGGTTTGTGAAAAGTAAGTGATTTTGAAACAGCTGAACTTGCTTCTGCAGGTGCAAAACAGACAACTTTGGCTACTTTATTTACTTCCTCTCTTAATGAATTTAGCCCTTTAGACTTGATTCCATCATCATTTGTTAATAATATTAGTTTATCTTTCACAACAATTGTTTCTTCTGATATTTGTTAAATTTATCCTTACCATAGAAATTTTGATAAATCATAAATTTAAATACATACCATTTTACAACTTAACCAGAAGGTGTCAATTAAATGACAGAAAAATACGTTTACAAATTTTTTAATAAAGAAATTTGCGAAGGGAGCGCAGATTTGAAGGATACTCTTGGTGGTAAAGGAGCTAATTTAGCAGAAATGACTTCATTAGGTTTACCCGTTCCACCAGGTTTTGTTATTTCTACTCAAGCTTGTCTTCATTTCCTAGCAAATAACGAATCTTATCCAACAGGATTAAAAGAATCAATTGATGAAACACTTGAAGCTTTAGAAAATCATATGGGTAAGAAATTAGGGGATAATGAAGACCCACTTCTAGTTTCTGTTCGTTCAGGAGCAAGGATTTCCATGCCTGGTATGATGGATACCGTTCTAAACCTTGGTTTAAACGATGCTTCAGTTGAGGGTTTAGCTAAAGTTTCTAACGATCCACGATTTGCTTATGATTCATATAGACGTTTCATGTACATGTATGCTGACGTTGTCAGAGGTGTCAGTAAAGAATACTTTGAGAAAGAACTAGTAAAACTCAAGCATGAATTAAATGTTGAAAATGATACTGAGATACCCGCTGAAGCGCTCAAGAAATTAATACAGAAATACAAACTGATTTACAAAGAACATTTGGGAGAAGACTTTCCTCAAGATCCAAGAAAACAACTAGATGATGCAATTCGAGCTGTTTTCAGAAGTTGGAATACTAGAAGAGCCATTGATTATAGAAATTATCAAGGCATAGCTCATGATTTAGGTACTGCTGTCAATGTTATGACCATGATTTATGGAAACCTTGGAGAAACATCAGCTACTGGTGTAGCTTTTACTCGTAATCCATCAAATGGTGAAAAGAAACTTTATGGTGAATACTTAGTGAATGCTCAAGGTGAAGATGTTGTTGCAGGAATTCGTACTCCTGTACCAATTGAAGAACTCCAAACAACAATGCCTGAACTTTACAATCAATTACTAGAAATCTCTGGATTACTAGAAGAAAGATATAGGGACATGCAAGATATGGAATTCACCATCCAACAAGGAAAACTGTTCATGCTTCAAACAAGAAATGGAAAGAGAACAGGTATTGCTGCAGGTCAAATAGCATATGATCTTTTCAATGAAGGTAAAATCTCAAAGGAAGAAGCAATATTAAGAATCAACCCAAGTGATGTTGAGAATACATTGTTTCCATCTGTAGATTGGGGAAAAATAGATCCAAATGCTCCAATTAAACAAGTTAAAGCAAGCATCTCAGATAAATTTCTAGGCTCAGGATTAGCCGCAGGCGCTGCAGCAGCAACTGGACTTGCAATTTTTGATGCAGATAGAGCACAAGAGTTAGCAAACAAACAACAAGATGTTATCCTAGTTAGAGTTGAGACAACTCCTGAAGACTTCCATGGGATGGCAGCAAGTAAAGGTATTCTTACAATGAAAGGTGGTTTGACAAGTCATGCTGCAATAGTTGCAAGACAAATAGGTAAAGCTTGTATTGTAGGGAGCGAGAAAGGTGGTATTTCCATAGATGTTGAGAAGAGAGAGATAAATGCTAATGGTAAGACTGTCAAAGAAGGTGAATGGATTACAATTGACGGAGATGACGGTGCAATATATATGAGTAAATTACCAACTCGTCCTGCTGAATTACCGGAATCAATGCTTACAATACTAGATTGGTGTGATGAAACAGCTAAGATTGGAGTTAAAGCCAATGCCGATAAACCAGACCAATTTAAGAAAGCACTAGAGTTTGGAGCAAAAGGTATAGGTCTCTGTCGTACTGAACACATGTTCTTTGATAATTTAGATTTAGTTAGGGGAATGATCTTAGCTAAAGACAATGAAGAAAGAAAGCATTATGTAGATCAACTTGAACCTGTTCAACAGAAAGACTTCGAAGGAATTTTTGATGTTTCTAAAGGTTATCCTGTTATCATTCGTTTAATAGATCCTCCATTACATGAATTTCTACCAAGTGAAGAAGAGTTGCTTGTAGAAATATATGAAGGAAAATTAGAAGGAAAAACTGATGACGACTTAAAGGAGCAAAATGATCTTTTAGATGTTGTAAGAGACATGAAAGAACAGAACCCTATGTTAGGACTGAGAGGTTGCAGGCTAGGGATTACAATGCCAATAGTTACTGAGATGCAAGCAAGAGCTATATTCAAAGCTGCAGCAAAGGTTCTCAAAAGTGGTAAACCTGTTCTTCCTGAAGTGATGGTCCCTCTTATAGGATTTTCAAAAGAATTTCTCCATCAACGAGATATTATTGATCGTGTTGCAAAAGAAGTTATGAAAGAGGAAAACCTTGAGTTCAAATATCTTGTGGGAACCATGATAGAAGTTCCAAGAGCAGCTTTAACAAGTAAAGAAATAGCTGGTGGAGAGAAAGGAGCTCAATTCTACAGTTTCGGAACTAACGATTTACATCAAATGACACTAGGATTCAGCAGAGATGATGCAGGTCCATTTATATCAAAATATATGGATCAAGGGATTATAGAAAGCGATCCATTTGTTTCAATAGAAGAAAAAGGTGTAGGACGATTAATGAAAATGTGTGTGGATGAAGGAAGAGAAGCAAACCCAGAACTATCTGTTGGGCTATGTGGTGAGCATGGTGGGGATCCTGATTCCATCGACTTTTGCTATCGCATAGGTCTTGACTATGTTTCTTGCAGTCCTTTCCGCGTTCCAATTGCTCGTTTAGCCGCTGCACACGCAACTTTGAAGAATTAATGATTCATTCATTCTTCTTTTTATTTTCTTTTTTATTTTTACAATGTGATTATTCTATCAATGCTATCTAGGAAAAATCCTACGTCTTCAATAAATTCGAAAAGTAACCTAACTAAATCTGACTTGAGAGAGGTTCTGTGAAGTGCTATAAGTTCATCTAACATCTGAATATTGGTTTTTGTGTTTGCAAATTCTGTGTAAATGCCAATAATATCTTTTTCTTGCAAAGTGCTTAATAGATTTTCCAAGATTTCCAAAATGAAATACATCTTGTTGTTGATATCACCTGATTCACTATAGCTTTCAAGCATAATTTTTGTAGATATCTCTTGAGCTTTGGAAGCGATATCCTCGTAAGCTATGTCAAGCATTTCCACCACTAGTTCATCAACCATAAGTTCATCTGGTTTTTCTTCTGTAGGAACTTCAGCAACTTCTAGTCTATGTGATGTTTCCTTTATTTCCTCATCTAACCATTTCACAAATGTAGGAGTAATAATTGGCTTACGATCTAATAATGTGTCTGCAGAAGTAAAATCTTCTTGTTTTGGTTTTGGATGGAAATATTGGTTTTTGATTGTTGAATGAGTGGTATATTCTGGATAATTTTCATAAACATACTCAATTAACTGACGTAAACCGTAGGTTTTGAAATCATAGCAAAGATCTTGGATAACTTGATCGTAGATTTCTCCAAAGTCATTCTCAAGAATATATTGCTCACCGTATTCTGTAATTTGGTAACGATGTAAAAGCTCTGATCCCGATTTCTCGACTTCCTCATGTTCAATATAACCATAATCAATCAGGTGCTGGATGTCCTCTTGCACAACCTGACAATAAGGTCCAAATTTGAAGGGAATAAATTCATATCCTGTTTGGATGTGATAATTCTTCTCTAAAAGGAACAAAAGTTTCTGAAACTGTACTCTCCCATTAACAAATCCCATGTGTTTCAGTAGTAGCAATAGTGTCGAATAACGGGACATCTCAATAATACTAGGGAGAGATTAATATATAAACTCAATAAAACCTTCGAGACACGCAATCAAAGTGTTTTTCATGAAGAAATTCTATAAATGACGTTTTCTCGATACCCTGTAACTACTGATATATGCCCACTTAACAAGTTGTCTAAATTACTATTCCCTGTATCAACCAAGAATGGTTGTCCGTTTAAGGAGTTAATTTTCTGTTTAGTTGCTACAACTATGATATTATCCTTACCTGTTTGCTTAATTACATCTGAACTGATTTGTTGATTTCCTCTACCAAGAAGAAACCCTTGACCTCCGATAGGTGTTACAATCAGTTTTGCTTCCTTATTCTTGATATAATCCAATATCCTTTCTTCGCTAAGATCTTTTTCAACAAGCTGTTTTCTATGAACAATATCAACACCTAGTAAGGTATTTTCTAACTTTAATCTCTCCATGATTGATCTAGTTGTAGTACCAGGACCAATAATATAGTAGCAATCCTCTTCCATATTTTCTATTATCTCTTGAGCTATCGCCTCTTGAGAATAGCGCTCACTGACGGAGCTACCTGCTTTTAAACTTTGGACATGATTTTTTTCATACGGGATTTTTAGATACCCATATAGTTTTGCGGATACAATTCCAGATCTAAAAGCATCTTCATCAATGTCCATAACTTCTGCTTCTTTTAATTCACTAAGTTCGCCTTGAAAATATGACGCGACTAAATCCCCCGCTCTCATAGGATTACAAGCATAAACAGCTGAATGCATTTTAACTCCAGTTGGAATGCCAAGCACTATGAGTTTTGTACCAACAGAGTTGTAAATGTCCCTTGCTGTTCCATCTCCTCCCGCAAAAAGTAGAAGGTCTACTTTAAGTTTGCATAATTCTTTGGAAGCTTGCTGGGTATCCTGTGCAGTAGTATTTTCTTTATTTATTGAACCTATAACTTCTGGATTAAAACCACATTGCTTGGCAACCCTTTCTCCCATCTCATCAGGGTAGGTTACTAATTCTATTTCATCTTTAAGAGAAGTGAGTCTTTCTATAGTTTTGATTGTACGTTCTGGAGATATTGGTTCTGCACCCAAATTTCTGGCTTGCGCTAGGATTTCTAATCCGTCGGTTCCTTTAAGTCCGACCTTACCACCCATACCCGCAATGGGATTTATGATTAAGCCCAGCTTCTTCAACCATGATCATCTCTATCTATTTTCTACTTTCTACTTTTTTTCAAATAAGATCTCCAAGTAATAGCCCATTTTGAGGGATCATCTAATGGACCGTGGTCAATTTTATGAACAACACTTCTATGAGGTGCTTCTTTAACAATTGCAGGATTTTCATAAGATTCCTCAACTACCTTCTTTAACCCATTAATATATTCATCAAGTTCAGCTTTAGAGTAAGATTCAGTTGGTTCAAGCGTAAATGGTTGAGGAACAATGAATGGGTGATGGCTAGACCACATATGGAACCCAAAATCTGCCATGCGACAAGTAACATCTTCTGTTGTTACTCCCGTTTCTTTGTAAAGTTCTTCCCAACTATATCGAACTTGTTCAATTCTATGCCTTCCTTTAGCATATGGTGCGCTTGCTCCACGAATTTCGAGAATCTTTTTTAGAAGATAATTATTGTTCAATACAGCTACTTCAGAAACTTCCCTTAACCCATCTTTTCCTAAACTCATTATCCAAGAGTATGCTTTTAATATCGCTGGAACTACTCCATAGAAGGATCTGACTTTTCCTATGCTGTTTGGAATATCATAATTAAGATAGTATTTAGAATCATTATATTCAACCAAAGGTACAGGAAGATATTTTTTGAACTCCTCTGTTACTCCAAGAGCTCCAGATGCAGGACCTCCACATCCATGAGGTGAAGAGAAGGTTTTGTGAAGATTAAAGAAACAAAGATCGAAGTTTGCTTCTTTTGCTCTAGTAATTCCTAAGATACCATTAGCATTAGCTTGATCATAACCACAAATACCACCGACTTCATGAACAATTCTTGTAAATTCTTTTATTTTAGGATTGAATATCCCAGTATCTTCAGGATTAGTGATTAATAATCCCGCTGTACGATTTGAAACAGCTTTCTTTAGTGCTTCAACATCAGGCAACCCGTCTTCATTTGGGTAGATATTGATAACTTTATATCCTTTAACATTAGGTGCTGCAGCATCAGATGGATGAGAAAACATGGTTGAAATTATCTCATAACGTTGCTCTGCTTCTCCTTTTGCTTCATGATATGCATAGATAATGGATGCCATGGCGAATATTGCCTGACTTCCTCCTCCTGGTTGGAATGAAAATTTATCTAGACCTGAAATCTCCCTTAGGAATAAATCCAATTTGTAGATGATTTCCAGTATTCCTTGAACGGTGCTTTCATCCTGTGATGGGTGAACCTCTGTAAATTTTGGATTTGTAGCAAATTGTTCATTTATTTTTGGACTATACTTCATTGTACAGGTTCCTTGACCAATATCCACATTCAAATCTGCTCCAAGAGTTTGTTGAGACATACGGAGATAATGTTTTAGAACCTGCATTTGGGAAAGTTCTGGTAAATTCGGAGGTTGTTCTCTTATCATGTTCTTAGGTAGATTGGAAATCCCATCACCTATAATTGCTTCAATCTCCTTTTCAATTTCTGGAAATAGAATACCTCGTTCGCCCTTGTTACTTAACTCATATATTACAGGTTCATCCCACTTAGCTTGATGGAAATTCCTTACATTGCTTCTTTTACTCATCTCAATTCCCTCCTCCATTAATGTAATTATCAAGCGTTTGAACTAAGTTGTCAATTTCTTCTTTCGAATGAATTTCTGTTATACAATATACCGCACAATTTTCTAGTTCAGGAAAATCTTTGGTAATGATTTTACCACCAAAGATTTCTTTTATTAGCAAAACTTTGTTGATTGCGTCAACAGATTTTCCTGTATTAGAGAAATCTACAACAAATTCTTTGAAGTGAGATGATTGAGAAAATGGTAAAGTCACTCCCTTGATTTCTGAGATTTTATTCCTGGCATACTGCGACTTTTGTATAATTGTTTTGCCCAAATCTTGCATCCCTTGTGGTCCTGCTAATGCTAAATATACGCCAGCCGTTATTCCCCAGAGAGCAGAAGCTGTGCCAATAAACTCCTTACCTTCAATTCTATCGTGAAAAGATGTTCTATCATAGGTTACATCGCCAAAACCATGCTCACCTTCAACACTGGTTGTAGTTATTCCGAAGAGTCTAGATGGATATTCCATTACATATCGTTCTTCATCTCTAGTAGCAATAAAACCTGCTTGTCCTCCACCATATTGCATATGCATACCTAAACCTTGGATGTCCCCACAAACGATATCAGCTCCATAATTGCTAGGAGGTTTAAGTATCCCAAGAGTAATAGGATCAACTCCTACAAGACATAATGCACCGTGTTTGTGTGCAATATCTGAAATGATATCTCCTTGATCATCAATAACCCCAAGATATGAAGGGTTCTCAAAATATATTCCACTTACTTTTTCAGATATTTTGGATTTGAAATCTTCTAAATCTAATTTTCCATTTTCCTTATCATAGTTAATTAATGTGATTTTAACAACTGGCGAACAATAATTGCGAATTATCGAAAGTCTATCAGGAGAAATTGATTTTGCGATTAGTATCTCTGAACGTCCAGTAAGTCTTCCAGCCATTCTGATTGAAGTACTAGCAGCCTGTCCCCAATCATATGTTGGTACATTTACAACATCCATGTCAAGAAGATCCCCCATCATACTAGCATATTCAAAAAGAGCCTGAAATCTTCCATGATCTTCATAAGGTTCTCCTGCGTAAGCAGTTAGAAATTCTGAGCGTTGATTAATTTCATCACAGATAGCAGGAACATAGTGTTGCCAACAATCTCCTCCTAAGAAACTAACACTTTCTTGACAAGTCTGATTTTTTGATAAAATCTGTTCAACATGTTTTTTTAAGGCAAATTCTGAAAGAAAAGGTTCTGGTAGTTTCATCTCCTCTTTGAACCTTAATTCCTCAGGAATGTCCTCATATAAAGTTTCAATATCTTTAACCCCAATCTCTTCTAACATCATCTCCTTTATTTCTGGAACCGAATTTGGAATATAGGGGTGAATAAAAGCTTTCTTCTTATCCATAAAACACTCCACCAGTTTGTTCTTTCTTGAAATATTAAATTTAAGCTAAACCTCCACCATCAACAATTATAGAAGTACCAGTAACCCAACTTGACAGATCACTTGCGAGATATAGTACTGCATTTGCTACATCTTGAGGTTTTCCTACACGATTAAGTGGTCGATCGGCTACTTCCTCCATGAACAGATCCTCATCTACTCCTAATTGTTTTGCTTCTCCTCGTAGTAGAGGGGTGTCAATATCACCGGGGCACACACAATTAACGCGGATACCATCCTTGCCATGATCTATTGCCATTGCTCGGGTCATATTGACTACTCCCCCCTTTGCTGCACAATAAGCAACTGCATCAGGTCCACCTTTGATACCCCAGCCAGATCCAGTATTAATGATACTTCCACCTTTTCCTTTGGTCATAATAGGTATAACATATTTGGAAAGGAGATAGATTGCTTTCAAATTCACATTTATGGTTAGATCCCAATCTTTCTCTTCTAAATATAGAACATTTTTTCGACGAATAACACCAGCATTATTGAATAGAATATCAATACTTTCAAACTCTTTATGAATCTCTTCAACAACCCTCTTGCATTCTATTCCAGAGGTAACATCACATAGGAAGAATTTTGCTATTCCTCCAGTTTCTATAATTTGTTCTACTGCAACTCCACCATCAGCTTCATTTATGTCAACTAATGCAACTGACGCTCCCACCTCTGCAAGAAGTTTAGCTGTAGCTAATCCGATTCCAGATGATGCTCCTGTAACAACAGCTACTTTACCATCTAGAGTAATAAGATCTAAAATTCGTTTAAATTTCGTTTCCATATAATCCTTTCCTGTGATTTTTCCTATTACTGATCCATTGGTGTATAGGGTCCTGCTGTTTCTCCGCCATCAATAGATATAGCTTGACCCGTTATATAAGCAGCTTCAGATGAAGCTAAGAATGCGAAAAGACTTGCAACTTCTTTAGGTTCAGCATGACGATTTAAGGGTATCTTCTTATTTACTTCTTCAAGCATTTCGGGATTATACTCTTCTTTTTGCATTGGTGTAAGTACATATCCTGGACATACTGCATTTACTCTTAACCATGGGGCAAACTCTAAAGATAATGACTTCGCTAGCAAGATTACACCAGCTTTTGAACTATTATAGTCAGCATAGAATGGATGACCTTCTAAACCATTAGTTGATCCGGTCAATAGAATTACACCTGAACGTTGTTCTTTCATCCTTGTTATTGCTTCCTTTGCACATAGAAACATCCCATCTAGATTAACCCGAAGGACTTTGGACCATTGCTCATAATCAACTTTCAAAAATGGGTTGCGATAACTTATCCCTGCATTGGAAATTAGTATATCTATACCACCTAATGTCTCATCGATTTTTTCAAAGGCAAGTTTTACTTCTTCTGGATTACTAACATCAGCATATACCCCACCTTCGAGTTCTGGAATATGTGACAATACTTCGGATAACTCATCTTTGTTCCAATCTATAATAACTACTTTGGAACCTTCGTCAACAAATCGTTTAGCTGTAGCTAATCCAATTCCACTAGCTCCGCCAGTAATTACGATCCTCTTACCATTAAGATCATTGTATATACCCATCTTAATCACAGTTCTACACTTCTGATAATCTTATTTGATTTTTTCCCCTACAAAATTGGAACTCTAACACCAGATCAACAAATATAATTTGATACTTAATTACCTCTTCTTGATGTAACTGAAAAGCTGACAGAAGCTTCGAGAAAGATGTTTACGAAGATAATGTCGGAAATTATATCACAAAAATAATACGAAAATAATTCGCGTTTTTAGCATGATGCCACAAAAGCTTTAATTATTTCTCTGTGTCAAATACTTACATTATGAAAAAACGAACCATATTTGCAATCATCCTGACGGTTGTAGGAGTTGCACTAATTACTGCAGCTTTAGTGATTATGTATTCATACCCTTATAGAAACAACTATATCGATTGGACTATTTCTAAGTACTTTATTGAAAATAGCACTAGTGCTGGAATAACCATATTCAAAATTATCACTTATCTTGGTGAGGCGATCATCTATATAGCTATTTTAGTAATACTATATTATGTGTGGGATAAGAAAAAAGCATATCGTGCTATCGTTGTATTAGTATCAACAACAGTAGTTAATGCTTCTGCAAAAACAATTTTCAAAGCTGATAGACCTTATGAACCATATTTCCCTGGACATACAGGAAGTGAAACCAGTTATGGCATACCAAGTGGTCATACACAGATCAGTACTACTTTTTGGGGTGTCCTAGGTTCTTTTGTGTCTAAATGGGGAATGCTAACTGTTTCAATTGTATTGCCTTTGCTAATAGCTTTCTCAAGAATTTATCTTGTAGAACATTGGTTCACTGATGTTGTTATGGGCTTTGGTGTAGCATTCATTATACTAGCTATCTTCTTAGTAGCTCTAGAACCAATTGAGAACTATTTTGAAAATAAATCAACAACAACAAAAGTTCTTTGGAGTATAGGTGCAGGAATTGTTTTTCTTATTCCTATAGTACTATTACATATGTTCCCAATACTAGAGCTAGAATCAATGGTAGACAATTTTAAGTACATAGCTGTCTTCATAACTGCCTCAATTTCATATGCTGTTGAAGGTAAACTGGTCAATTTTGATAATAAAATTGAAAAATGGTGGAAAGGAGTTCTGAGAGTACTTCTAGCTATTGTTGTACTCGCAGGTGTCTATCTGTATGGAGAGATGTATGACCCTGATCCAGTTACAACTCTAAAAATGGTACTAGATGTTGCGGTTTATGCTTTACTTGGCCCTGTTTTAATTCTAGTTTTACCATGGATAATGAAGAAACTTAAACTATAATTCTATCTTTTCTCTTCTTTTTCTTCTTTTTTGGACCATATTCATTGTGTCTTTCAACATTAGATTTTTAAACATAGCTTGGTTTTGCTAATTTAGTCTAAGAGGATTCAAAATGAGTGAAGAAATCAAACTCTTTGGTAAATGGGACTTAGGAGAAGTAGAAGTACCCGATTTAGGTTTACAAAGATATATCTCACTAAAACCTGTTTATTTCCCTCATTCAGGCGGACGATATCAAGATCAAAGTTTCAAAAAAGCAGAAATGAACATAGTTGAAAGATTCGCCAACAAACTAATGAAAAGAGGAAAAAATGCAGGAAAGAAACAAAGAACAATAAATATTGTAAGAGTTGCATTTGAAATAATCCATGAAAGAATTGGTAAGAATCCAGTTCAAGTTCTCGTTGATTCAGTCTGTCATGCAGCTCCTAGAGAAGAAACAACTCGTTTGACCTATGGTGGAGTTGCACAACATATAGCTGTTGATGTATCTCCTTCAAGAAGAGTTGATTTATCATTACGATTCTTAGCAAATGCAATTAAACAAAAAAGTTTCAACAACATCAAAAGTGTTGAAGAAGTTGTTGCAGAAGAACTCATACTAGCAGCAGTTAAAGATCAATCAAGTGCCGCAGTTAAGAAGAAGCAAGAGATTGAAAGAATTGCTCTATCAGCAAGATAAAGTTAGGTGGTTAAAATCGGTAAACGTCCAGCAAGATGTTATAGACACATAAGAGGTCCAGCAAACACACGTGTAGGTAAGTATGTAAGAGGTGTTCCTGATGCAAGAATCAGAGCATATGATTCAGGAAATCGTAAAGGAAACTATCCTGTTCATATTCATCTTGTGTCAAAAGAAAGATGCCACATTAGACATACAGCATTAGAAGCATCCAGAATGGCAGTCAACAGAGTACTTCAAAGAAATATTGGAGTTCCAAACTATCACATGACTATCAGAATCCATCCACACCACATTTTAAGAGAAAATAAGATGATGGCAGTAGCTGGAGCAGACAGAGTACAAGATGGTATGAGACGATCTTTTGGTAAGCCAACCGATCGAGCTGCACGAGTGAAGGAAGGGCAAGAGATTCTTACTGTTAGAACTTATGCAAAGAACTACTTCATTGTAATAGATGCATTAAAGAGAGCTGCTATAGGTTTCCGACCCCTTGTGAATACGTTATTGGTCAGGGTGCAGAGTTGGTAAAAGAGTTCCAAAAGAAAAGAAGCCGAGCTATGTAAGCTCCCAATCTCTATTTTTTAGTTTTTTAATGAATTTCTCTAATAATCTATTGAATATGTTATTTCTCCATACTACTGGGGAATTACAAGAGAATATAATAAAAAAAACGTAGCTGAAACTAATGACGGAAAACGATTATGGGATAAAACATGGGATTATCTCAGAACTTGAAGAACAATTAAGTATAACTCTCTATAAATGGTTAGAAAAGCGAGCTTTACAACTTGAAGAGAATGAAGATAAAAAAATGATCGTTGATTTGTTGCAGGGAGCAGAAGAAGTTTTGAACAAATGGTTGTAAACATGTCAATTGTAGTTTAATATTTTTCCTCAATTCTTGCTTCCCAATCAATTACATCTACAAATTCTTCATTTAGTGAAATAATGTCTTTCTCAGTCATAGGGTTATATTCATCAACAGCGAATTCCATTGCTTCTTCTTCAGTTTTAGCAACTACTCTGTAATGATAGTCTCTTCTCTCTGTCCTTGTTACAATTACATAGTAATCATGAACGCCCTCTTCCTTAACCTTTTTTGATTCACTTTTTGGCTTGTAATTCCTTTTAGGCATAAGTTTTCATGATATGAACCATTTTAAAAGACTTTGGACAACCAAATTTACTCATTAAGAACAAAAGAATTAAAAACAATATACCATGTTCAGTTTTAATAATGGCTCGGTAGCTCAGTTGGCAGAGCGCAAGACTCATAATCTTGAAAAATAAGGGTTAGACTGCAAACGTGAACCTCAGATGCGAAATCTTGAGGTCGGGGGATCGAGTCCCCCCCGAGCCACCATTTTCACTTCTTCCTTCTTGAAGCTATATAATTATCTTACTAAAAAAGAAAATAGTAGAAAGATTTCTCTTTCTTCCTTGTTAATTTCAGCGCTTTTTCAATTGATGATTTTTGATCAATTCAGATTCATCTTCAACAGTTACTTGAATCATATGATCTCCTTGCCTAATCATATTGATTACCTTCATTCCATCCACAACTTTCCCAAAAACAGTGTGCTTTCCATTCAAATGTCTACAATTTGCAGGATTAAGAACAATGAAGAATTGTGAACCGTTTGTATGTGGTCCTGCATTAGCCATACTTAATGCTCCTAACTCATGCTGTTGTACTGGATTATCTACTTCGTCAGCTATTTGATATCCAGGTCCACCTCTTCCTGTTCCAGTAGGATCACCACCTTGAACAACAAAATCTGGTATTACTCTATGGAATTTGACCCCATTGTAATATCCATCTTGAGCTAATGATACAATATTCTTGACTGTGTTTGGAGTATGCTCATCATAGAACTCAATTGTGAAAGTTCCTTTATTTGTCTCAACAATTGCTTTTGTCATAATTAGATTTTTTCTGTTTACTGTTAAAACCTTTTTCTTAGATTATAATAATCAATTTCAAATTGAACGAAACACTAGACCTTGCATGAAGGTCCCATGACTGGAAAGTGACCTAAACAGCAAGGTTGTTTTCCAGACCTGATACTCTTCTAATAAGGTAGTTTAGATGAATCATAAGTTTAATAATCAGTACTCTCGTGCAAAATACATGGAAAAACCAATTAACGAAACTCTTCAAGAAGAACAATCTATGCTTGATTTAACTCCTGAATTAGAACAGAAAGTTCACGAGATGCTAAAAGCCACAGAGAGGGAAGTTCCAAATTTCTGGGAGAGTCATACTACTGAAATCTTGTATGCTCCCGTTGATGATGGGGAAATTCGTATTTATCATTTTAAACCTGATAATCCAATTTCAAAACGTCCTTTAGTCTTTATACCTGGTTGGGGTGGAACTGAAATGGGTTATGTCGATTTCTATGAAGTCATTCATGATAGAGTTGAGTGCTATTATATTGAAACTCGAGAGAAGAGAAGTAGTAAATTGGATAGAAAGAAAGCAAAAATGGATATGAACCAAAAAGCAAAGGATATTCAAACTACCATTAATCATCTAGAGTTAAATAAGAGAGATTTTGTTCTCTTTGGTACTTGCTGGGGTGGAGCAATACTCCTACAAGGTTTGATTGAAGGAATTATAGACGCACCTACAATCATCACTCATGATCCAATGCATACTTTATGGTTTCCAAAATGGTTTTTGAAATACGTAACCCCTATCCTTCCTGTTTTTGTTATAAGGATGATGAAACCTATACTCAGACGAATTCAAATGAGGGGTATGAATGAGGAAGTTCAAAGAAAGAGGGCTGAGAATTTTATCGATAATGCGGAACCTTGGAAATGGAAAAGAGCCGCAGAATCTGTAAGAGATTTTGAACTCTTTGGCACTATGTCTGAGATTACAAAAGAAGTATTCATAATTAATGGTACTCAAGACAAAATTCATGAACAATCTAGTTATCTAAAAATGGCAATAGAAATGCCGCTTAGCAGATTTATCTTCATGAAAACAGATGAATCCAGAAGAGAACGATTAATGGGATTAGTAACACTAGAGTTCAGTAAAGTGACTAGAGCTGATGGAATTCCTACTTCTCTCAGAGATTTTGAGAAAGAAATTCCTCGCTAGAACTAAAAAATTAGAAAAAGAGAGATTTTTCTTTACTTTTCAAGTGAATCTTTAAATTAAACTAGTATAGTAGAAGACAAAATTCTCCTTAGGGAGTTATGTTTTGGTGAGCAATATGTCAAACATAGATGTTGTTTTAGATGATAAAGATATAAAAGAAACTGAATTAGAATCAAAACAGACCAGTAACAAAAATGCTTGGTTATGGTATAGTTATGATATGGCCGACACCTTCTTCTCACAATCCGTTATAAGTTTAGCATTCACTCCATTTGTTTTATTAATGGGTGTAAAAATGGGTTGGGCATTTTCCACTGTTTTTATTGTAATGTCTATTTTCATGGCTGGTTCAAATCTTTTAATTGCTATATTTGGGCCAATTTTAGGAGCTATTTCTGATAAAGCTGGCAAAAGAAAACCTGCAGTGCTTATCTCAGCAGGTATAATGGTGACCACAACTGCAATGATTACAATCTGGCAGAATTTCTGGTGGGCATGTATTCTATTTGTTATTGCAAACTTCTGCTATCAGGCAGGTAGAATGTTTTATGATGCTCAAATCCCATTCATTGCTGAGACAGAAAAAAGAGGTTTTACTCAAGCTATTGGTGGTGCACTAGCAGCATTTGGTTCAGTGATAGCGATAGTTGTAAGTATGGTTATAGCAATTCCAAGTTTATTTGGTGAGCATACTGAAGTAAATACAGGAATTTGGCAAGTTGGGGACACAGTCATTGATCCAGATACCATAAATTATGGTGGTTTAAGATGGTTATTCTTGATATCAGCAGTGATTATAATTTTGATCAGTATTCCTTACCTTTTCCACAAAGAGGTAGAAAATCCACCTGAGAAACCTATGACAGCAGGAGATTATGTGCGATCATCATTATCCGATTTCAAAACTTCAGTTAAAGCAATTTTTTCTGATAGAAATTCGTGGTTGTTCTTCTTAGCTTGGTTTTTCATTACGGACGCTGCAAATACAACGATTCTTTACATGGTACCTGTGGTTTCTATTATGGGTGGAGAAGCACTAACAGGATTAACCTACTATGTCATCCTAGGAGGAATAGTGTTCTCTGTAATTTTTGGTATTATTGTTGGAAGACTTATGAACAGATTAGGACCAAAGAAACTTTTCTTGAGTGTTGGTATATCTTGGTTTATTGCCATAGCTATATTCTGCATAAGCGGACTAAATGTAGGTTCATTTACAATTCCTTCATGGATAATATTTTTTGGTGCAGTATTCATTGGTGTAGGTTTTGGAGGAATTTGGATTGTTGGAAGACAATTTATTATGGTTCTTGCGCCACCTTCAAAACTAGCACAGTATGGTGGTTTCCAGAAAATTGCAGGAAGAGTGAGTGCAATTGTATCCCCACTCTTATTTGGATTGGTGATTTATCTTACTGATCCTTATTTCCAAGGTACTGATGAAATAGTTGAACAAGCCATTCCAATGAGAATTGCTCTTGCAAGCTTATTGGTACTCTTTTCAGTAGGGATTCTTATTACACTATTTATCAAGGATCCACATGAAAGATATATGAAAGGTGAAAGAGCACCATATAAGGGAATATACGATAAACAAGATGAATTGTAATTTTCCCCTTTCTATTTTTTTACTTTTTTTATTAGTTTCAAAACAACCTCAGGTAAATCAGTCATTTGTTCAATATAATAATTAAAACTTGGTTTATGTTCTCTTGTTAGGCATACTTGGATAACATTGGCATCAAGTTCCTTTGCATATTCCAAAAATTTCGGATTATCATCAAGGATTATCGCTCTTCTAGGATTTAATCCAATATCGTTGAAGATTCTTTCATAGAATAATTTACTAGTCTTATGTGTATTGATAAGATCTGGCCCATAGAAATTAGTGAAATATTCTTGAACTCTCATCCCACGAAGATAACCTTTCAATTCAGAAGAGTGTTCTGCAGAAGCAGTATATATCTTGAAACCTTGACTATGAAGTATTTTAATTGCATCACTTACTCCAAAAAAAGATGATTTCACATTTGGTGTTATCCACTCTATTACCTCAAAATAGATTCTTTTGTATTGATCCTTAGCTGGAAGGGAAACACCTACATAATCAAACATCCCAGAAATCCAACTATTAATAAAATTATCATAATATGAATTATATTCTATTTCGTGAGATTCCTCTATCAATTCATTGTGTTCTTCGGTAAACTCCTTAATAAACTCAAAATTTGCTTCTGCCCATTTATGTGGTTCTCCCCCATATTTTGGGAAAAAATATTCGCCTATCATCTTTTGCCATTGAATGCCTCGAAGCCTATTATCGTTCATTACTCCGCCATCATCAAAGAAAATAGTATACTCCCAAAAATCGGTTTTGTTCATTCAAATAATTCAAAAGGATTGACTAAATAAATATATGCCCTCTGCATCTAGATTATGAGTGAACCTTCTAATAAGATACTAAATACTTTCAGTGACCTCTGGTTCTTTCAAAACCCCTCTTCTTCGACTGGAGAAATTACTAGAACTTCTTGGAAGGTCATGTTGTATTCACTTTTCTATTCTTTAATCAAATGAACTGTAGATTGTATCCTTGAAACAACAGAAATTTTAAGAACAAGACGTTTTTGAGGAAACCAAGATGAATAAAAAACAACAAAATAGCTTAAAAAAAGTAAAACCACCTGAGCTCATAATTAACAAAGAACTGAAAGCAGAAGTTCAAAATATGATGGATACTGAGAGCAAAGATGGAACGCCATATTTTTGGGAGAATGGTTTTTGTAGGAGTTTTTATGTTCCAGTTGATGATGGTGAAATAAAGGTATATCATATTAAACCTCCAAAAATTGCATCGAAAAGACCTGTTGTTTTTATTCCTGGATGGGGCGGGTTGAAAGAACACTTCCAAGATTATTACAAACCTATCCATAATAAAGTTGAGTTATATTATGTCGAAACTAGAGAAAAGAATAGTAGCAGAGTAAACAGAAAGAAAGTTAAAATGAATATGAGTCAGAAAGCTAAAGATATTCAAGAAGTTATAGAATTTCTCAACCTTGATAAAGAAGATTTTGTTCTTCATGGAACATGCTGGGGATCAGCTATTGTACTGCAAGGATTGATGGATAAAAGAATAAAAGCTCCAACTGTGGTTGTACATGATCCTATGCATAAACTTTGGTTTCCTAAATGGATTATCAAATACATTGCGCCAATACTTCCTGCATTTGGAGTTAAATTGATGAGACCTTTCTTCAAATGGATGCAATTAAGAGGAATGGAAGAAAAAGTTCAAAGAGAAAGAGCAGAATTTTTTATAAAGAGAGCTGAATTGTGGAAATGGAGGAAAGCAGCCATTGCTGTGAAGGATTTTGAGTTATTTGGTAATCTGTCGAAGATAGAAGAAACTGTATTTGTAAGTAATGGCACCTTTGATAAAGTACATAACCGATTTGACTATCCAAAAATAGCTACAGAACTACCTAATGGGAGATTCATTTACATGGAAACAGATGAAGCACAAAGAGAGAAACTAATAGGATTAATTGCACTAGAATTCTCGAAAATATCAAAAGAACAGGGTATACCTCCCTCGCTAATGAAATTTGAAAAACAACTTACTAGAAATAATTGAAATTTACAAATTATCCAAAGAATTAAACTGCTACAAAGAGTAAAGCAATTAACAATACTAATATTCCTATAATCAATATTATTTCACTAGCTATTCTTCTTTTCTCAATGTTTGGTTTTAATTTTTCTTCTGTTTCCCAAAATTGTTCAACAGTCTTTCTGTTTTTTAACATCTGACTAATCAATGGTTGAGCTTGAATTACTAACGAACATAGTATCAGTAATATTGCAGCTGTAGCCATGATTGCATAGATCACAAATTCAGCTCCTTCTTCTCCTAAACTTATTACAGATGTGATATCTAGAGTAGTTATTACTACCCAAAATAGTAAAACTGCTATTGTTATTCTTAATCTCTCATTTGTTAATCTTAATTCTTCTTTAATTACTTCTGATACCATTTGATCACTCTTCAGCAATTATTTTTTCTAGTTCTTTAACAATGTTTTCTATCCATTCAAATCTAAGTTGATTTGGTGCTTCATAATAAATTCTAATCTTTGGTTCTGTACCTGATTTGCGAATTAGAACCCAGGTACTATCTTCAAAATCATACCTTAACCCATCTATAGTTAGCTCTTTCTTAGTTTCGTTCTCCAATGATTCCCTGAGTTTTAATTTACATTTCTCAAAGATATCTTCTGCTTTGTCAATGTTTACATAATATGCTTTTCTTTTCGCAATATGAAGTGGTATGTCCTTCATAGCTTCAGATACAGAGGTTTTACGGCTTGTAATCACTTTCAAAATTTTAAGCATCCCGTATAATCCATCTATCCAGAAACCCCATTTTGGGAATATTGGTTTCCAAGGTTCAGCAGCAAAAACAATCTTCTCTCCCTTTTCCATTAATATTAATCCCTTGGTATGTAATTCTCCAAGTTTAGTTCTAACAACAATTGCTCCCTCCTTCTCAACAGATCGATCAATTGTAGTTGATGAATCGATGCTGACTATTACTTTACCAGGTCCTTCTTCCTTTATTACTAGTAATCCAAGCATAGCATTAACTCGTGATAATTCAACAAATTCTCCTTCTTCATTAATTACTGCTAGCCTATCTCCATCTCCATCAAAAGCAAACCCTAGTGTCTTCTCTTTTTTGCACAACCTAATCAGAGTTTCAAGATTCTCAGGGCTTGGTTCAGCTAGCCTTCCAGGAAAGAAACCATCAATATGGGAATTAATGGTAGTAGTTTGAAAACCATAATGTGTTAGTAGTGAGGGGGCGAGTTCTGACATGGGTCCATTTGCACAGTCAAGAATGACGCTTCTCCCCTCTCCCTCGATTGTGAATTCTTCTGTTATCCTTTTGAAGTACTGTTTATTAGCATCAGTTACCTCTAGTTGTTTCTGAATAGTATCCCAACTATTGTGAATAAATGTTGCTTTCTCTTCTTGTCTTTGTTTGATGAATTCTTCAATTTCTTCTTGCTCAGACAGCACAAACTCTCTGCCTTTTCTTAGAACCTTTATACCATTGTCTGTAGGGGGATTGTGAGATGCTGTGATATAGATTGCAACTGAATGTTTTGGGTTTGAAGTCAAGTTGGCGATCACTGGAAATGTACAAAGTCCAACTTTGAAAACCTTCCCTCCAGCAATAGATAAAGCTGCGGTTGCACATTGACCTAGTGCTTCTGAAGAGGTTCGTGCATCATGACCAACTAAAATACCCTCAGACGGATATAGTTTTGAAACAGCTTGACTAACTTGAAAAACTAACTCAGCAGTTACTTTAGAACCAAAGGGTCCTCTTATCCCAGCTGTACCAAAAAGTTTTGACTTCTTTGTCATTAATCAAGAGCTCTCAACTTTTATTATAAAGTATTCTTTCAAAAACCAATCTCAAACGAAGTAATCAGTTAAGGACTTTTGTTCACTGTGAGAACCAACAACTTTCTTTTTAGGTTGGTCTATTCCTTGATCATTCAGTAGTCTATCATAGAGATTTTTTATGTCAACAAAGTGCTCACTGTATAATTCCATTAAATTATAGTTTCTCAAGATATACGCTGGGTGATAAGATACGTAGATCTTAAACCCCAAATCAGTATCGTATGAGTTTTTGATATATTTAGAAATGGCCGTAGCCGAAGGTATGAAAAAGCTCAAAGGGATTTTACCTATAGTAACTATAAGTCTAGGCGAAAGAATGCGTAATTGTTTAATTAACCACCTTTCACCACAAAAACGAAGTTCGGATTCGTTAGGAGTTCTGTTTTTTCCTTCACTTGTTGTAGGTCTACACTTGACTATATTCAGGATACTGACATCTTCCTCTCTCTTCATTCCAATATTAGCTAGCATGCTATCTAGTAGCTTTCCTGAACGTCCAACAAATGGAATACCCTGCTGATCTTCATAATATCCAGGAGCTTCCCCTATAATGCATAAACCATTAACTGGACCATAGATCCCGGGAACAATTTTAGTTCTACTATCTTTAAGATGGCAAGCTTCACATTTCAAGATTTTTTCTGTAATTTCGGTAAGTTGATTTTCAGCCATCGAATACCACCTATCAAAAATACAAAAGAATAGGATTTATTAAGTTATTCGAAATAAAAACACTGGTAATGTTGAAGGATACGATTTTGGAAGCGGATATGCTGGTTACTTGTGATAGTCAAAATTCAATCATTAAAGATGCTGCAATATATGTTTCAGAGGGATTGATTATTGATATAGGTAGTAAAAGAAGAATACATGATGATTATTCGGCAAAGCAAATTGTCGATGGACAAAATAAAATTCTCTTACCTGGTTTGGTCAATACACACAGTCATAGTGTGCAAACTTTTCTAAGAGGAAAAGCTGATGATTATGCTCTGTTAGATTGGTTAAGAAAAGTTGTTCTACCTGGTGAAGCGAATTATACTTCAGAAGAGGTTTATTTCTCTTCACTTCTAGGATTCGCCGAGATGATAAGAACTGGAACAACCACCACTAATGATATGCTCACAACCCATGATTCAGAATTCGGAATCAAAGCAGCTGTTGAAAGCGGAATACGAACAAGAATCGGAAAGATGTTGATGGATGTCGATAACAGTTTTCCAGACATTATTAAAGAAGACACAGAAACTGTAGTTGAATCCACAAAAAAGCAAATTGAACAATACCATCAAACTCAAGATGAAAGAATAAAATATTCTTTGAACGCACGTTTTCTTCTCTCTTGTTCACCAAAATTGATGCGTCTAATAGTAGAAACTCAGCAAGAATATGAAGATATAATGATCCATACACATGCTTCTGAATCAAAAGCAGAATGTGCTGAAGTACAAGTTATGTATAAGGATTCTTACATTAGAGCTTTAAACAAATTAGATGCTCTAGGACCTGAAACTATCCTCGCCCATGGTATATGGTTGGATGAAGATGAGTATAGATTAATACAACATTCTGATACAAGAATAACACACAACCCTAGCAGTAATTGTAAATTAGCTTCTGGTATTTGTGATGTTTTGAAGTACCATGAATTGGGTGTTATGGTGGGCATAGGAACTGATGGTCCGCCATGTAACAATAATTTTGATATGTTTAGAGACATGAGGTTAGCAACATTTTTACAAAAAATTAAGTATCTAAATGAACAAGCACTACCCGCATCTAGAATACTTCAGATGGTTACAATTGATGGAGCTAAAGCATTGAATTGGAATAAAGAAATTGGTTCAATAGAGAAAGGAAAGAAAGCGGATTTGATTATGATTGATGTTGACCAGGTTAATGCTTTGCCTTTATATGACCCCGTCTCTCATTTAGTCTATTCTTCCTCTGGAAAAGATGTAAGTATGACCATGGTTGATGGCAAAATACTTTATCAAGATGGTAAGTTCAAAACTTTAGATTTCGATAAAGTAAAGAAAGCGGCGAAAAAATACCAAGAGAAATGAGGTAGTAAATTCATGAAAATAGTCACTTCATCACCAGGAAGAGTTTGTCTTTTTGGAGAGGATGTAGACTATATGGGTTTAGAGGTAATAACTCTTGCAATAAATCAAAGAATAGAAATTCAAGGTAAAATAAACACAAGCGGTAAGATTACAGTAAACTTAGAAGACATAAACAGAAAGATTGTGTTTTCTAATAAAAAACAACGCAATTTGAAAAGAAGAGCTTATGTAAGATCTACTTTCAACATCTATCAAGAGTTTTTTCCAAAGGATTTTGGGGCTGTGTTGTCTGTCAAATCAGAGATTCCTATTGGTAAAGGATTATCTTCATCATCAGCATTATGTGCTGCTTTGATTGGTTTCTTTGACAAAGCTTCGGATTTTAATTCCTCAAAAAACGAAATTGCATGGAATGCCTATTTGGCAGAGGTAGTAAATCTAGGGGAACCAGGGGGGATGATGGATCATTATGCAAGTGTAATTGGAAATCTAGTACACCTTGAATGTCGCGAACCATACAATTTAGAGAAATTAGAACTAAAACTAGATGGGCTAGTGATTGGAGATACTCTCACAAAGAAAGAAACTATTGACACTCTAACAACAAGAAAGAATGAAATCTATCAAGGAATAAAAATAATAAAAGAAAAAGATACTTCATTTAATTTAGAAACAAGTCTATTTCATGATGTTCTAGCTGAATATGAACATGAAAGAGATATAGGTTTACAGCGATTATTAGGAATTATGGGGATTAGAGATATTGTGAGAGAGGGATATGAAATTATCAAGAATGGACATGTAACTCCAAATGAAATAGCTTCCCTAATAAACAAACATCATGACTTTCAAAGGATATATTTCGAAAACGTAACACAAAAAATGCAAGAATTAATCCATTGTGCTAAAGATGCTGGAGCTCTGGGATGCAAACTACTTGGAAGTGGAAATGGCGGGTCTTTCTTAGCTTATTCCCCAGGAAAAGAAAAAGAAGTTACCAAGGCCATTATTGATGGGGGAGGACATGCTTACATTTTGAGACAAGATGAGGGATTGCAAGTTGATGTTGTAGAAACCTAATTCTTGTAAATTTTGTTCAATATGCAAAAAACTGAAGAAGTAGAAATGTAAACCATTAGGAAAAGAAGAGAGAGTGACTAAATGGTTGAAGATTGCCTTTTCTGTAAAATTATTCGAGGAGAAGTACCTAGTTATACTCTTTATGAAGATGAAGATGTTAAAGTATTTCTAGATATATTTCCTGTATCTAAGGGACATAGTTTAGTTATCCCAAAGAAGCATTATGAACAAATTTTGGATGTTCCTAAGGAAGAGATGATTTTCCTTAAGAATCTACCAATGATCTCAAAAAAACTGAAAGAAGTAACAGGAGCTTCAGGATTGAATATCTTCCAAAGCAATGGTAAAGATGCAGGACAAGTTATAGGACATGTTCATTTTCATCTAATTCCGAGATTTCAAGATGACGGGGTTATGAAACTTCCAGAACAATCCAAATTAGATACAACAGTTGCAATTGATTTAATGGAGAAATTCAAAATTTAGTAGAAACTGACAAAAGACAAGCACAAAATTAATAACAAAGGAGTAAATGAACACAGCAAGGGGAAAATAATGGCAGAAGAAGAGGGACATGGTAAGAAGTACATCTTCAAAATAGTCTTACTAGGTGATCCAGGAGTAGGTAAAAGCTCATTGATCACCAGATTTGTTCATAATAGATTTCAAGCGTCATATCTGATGACAATTGGTGTAGATATTCTTAGCAAACAATTGTTTGTGGGAAAAGATGAAGTCTTGTTTCTAATAAGCGATATTGGTGGTCAAGAAAGATTCGCTTCAGTAAGAGAGAAATTCTACAGGGGAGCAAGAGGGTGTTTCTTAGTATTTGATTTGACAAGAAATAACACTCTTAATTCAGTTAAAGCTTGGAAGAAAGGATTAGAAAGTGTAGAAGAGGACGTAATTTACTTCCTAATCGGAAACAAGGCAGATCTCAAAGAACAATCAGCTGTATCACAAGAGAGTATTGATGCAATAATTGAAGAATTGAATTTACCAAAAGAATCATTTTTCATTACCTCTGCGAAGACAGGAGAAAAAGTAGAGGAAGCCTTTGTAACATTCTCAAAAGAATTGATGAGAGCTGTTGAGAAGAAACGTGTAGAGGTTGGATTAGAGTAAATCCTAACAATCTCTATTTCATAATTGTTCCAATCAATTTTTAGTAAACAATATATTTGCCAATTAGGAATTGAGAGCCTAATCATACTAAACAACAAGCGTAAAAGAAAAAGAGACGGAGAGGTTGTAATAGTTTAGATCTTCATGATGGGTTTTTGTCCCTTTGGCTCCTTAATCAAGGTAGTTGAGCACATTTAGTAGTCGCTGTGTGTTTCATTCCTGGTGGGTCTCACACATTCTACAGAGGTACGTGGTTTACCCGCATAGATGGAGTTTTGAGTTCTGATAAATCTAAGAAAGATTGAAGTAATTTCCAATTACCAAACTTCCAACCATGTATCTACAATAATTGTTTTAGAATAAATCGACACATTTAAAAAATAAAAAGAAGGAGAAAAGAAACGACAGCTAAATGCGGGGCAATAGTTTAGCTCGGCCTAAAGAGAGTGGTTGTGTGCCTTCTCTGACCTATGATGGGGGACTGTCAAGCTCTGAGTAACTTACTAAGAGTGCGGAACTCCTTCGACCCGGGTTCAAATCCCGGTTGCCTCGCCAATTTTATCTTCTTTAAATTAATAATCTTTGCTTTATTTTTATTAAATTCATTTGGCCCCGGGTCTGCAAATTGATAGATTTTATTCAAAACTATAATTCGATAGCTTTTTATTTTATTGACATTCCATACAATTAATGAAGCGTTATACTCTCTTAATGATGTTCGTAATTCCGATGGTTGTTACCTTAACTGTGAGTTATAGTAATCCCTGTTATGCAGATAAATATGTGCTCGAACGAGGGGATTTTGTTGATTTCGGTTTTCAACTTTGGGTCTCCGGAATACTTCAAGAGACAGTAACAGAAGCAAACGCAATTTCTATAAATTTTACTCCTGAAACTTGCCGTCCCCCTGGATTGTATGATCCCTTGCTTGGTATGAAAAATGGAGAAACAAAAGCTCAAGTAACAGTCTCAGCCGCAGAAGGATTTCCCTCGGATGATCCCGATTTTGGTGGTTGGGCTGGAGAAGAACTTGTTTTTAAAAATCTCAAGATATACGAGATAAATGGATTCCCTTATACCGATGTATATCCTAATACTGGGAGTGATTTTGGTAGAACTCTATTAATTATCTTAGGTGTAGTTCTAGGTTTAGGTGGTGTAATTGGTATTTCATATGTTCTCTATCGTTTCTCACCCAGAATATTTGGTAAAAGATGTTTAACCTGTAAATCTCTTGCAGTTGGTAAATGCACCAAATGTGGTAAAAGTTTCTGCGAAAAATGTTTCTCCAATGGATGCCCTTCATGTAAAGGTCGTTCGCTTATTCGCAAGAAATAATTCGTCCACTTCGAAATTCTTTTAAGTTTCTGTCTTTCATTTCACTCAATGACCAGTATTCGTCGAGTTACAATTCTCTTAAGCATATTCTCTATCCTTTTATTGAATTCGTTCGTTTCAGTTTATGCATATGATGACTATGCTGGAATAGAATATGATGATATTATTGATGTAGGATTTGTGAGCTATAGAAATGAGGTTTTTGTAATAGAATACACCGAAGAAGGATCCTTCAGAGTTGAAGTTAATAGTCATGCAGTGAACATTAATTTTGTTAATGCTGTTCTCGGGATGAAATTAGGAGAAACTAAACCCTACACAACTTGGACTGTTGGTGCAGACTTGATAGAATACTACAATATAACAATTTATAATATATTCAAAGACATCTCTCCCGATTCAAGCCCCGTCTGGAGAATTTTCAGAACAATCCTTATCGTAGTTGCTGTTTTAGGAGGAGTAGTTGGTGCTATATATCTTGGAATAAAGCTTAAGGGGAGAGTTAAACTGAAAAAATGTTCTAATTGCAGTAACACTGGGGTATCAAAATGTGCTAAATGTGGTAAGCATTATTGTTCAGAATGTTCAGCTAAAGGCTGTACAAGCTGTGGAAGTAGGCAATTCATCAGATTAAAGAATTAGTATTAACCCACACAAAGATTTTTTTATTCTACTATTAATTATAGCAAAGTATCAGTAAAGTTTCTAGAATTTTGTTTTGCCAGGATAGCCAAGCGGTACGGCGGTGGTCTCGAAAACCTCTGGTATATGCCTCCGGGGTTCAAATCCCCGTCCTGGCTCCATATTTAATTGTCACTACATCATTTGAACATTGTTTGAAAGTATGTAAATAAATTGAAACTAAAACTTGTATTTCATTAAGTTTTTATTCGTCTTAGCTATTTTCTGCCTATAGGTGACTTTGTAATGGTTTCTCCAACGTTTCGTGTAAGGAGCATTTATGATATTGCTCTAATTAAATTGATTTCTGAAAATTTGAAATATACTCTTGTACAACCTCTTCCAGAACAGACAAAAGTGTTCAAAGTAGGAGATAAATTAGATCCTTATGATCTTGAAATTCAAGATATCTTAGGTGGATATGGAATATCAATCGAGGGTGAAGAAGAATATGTATCCACATTAACAACACTTCTCCACAAAGAAATACCCGATTCGATAGTTCTTCAGCATCCTGTTCAGCTGCACGCTGTATATAATGGAAAAGTTGTACACATAAATAACGAAAAAAATCTATCAGTAATTGATATTGGGGAGAATGTCAATGCTATTCTGTTTGGTTCAAATTTCCACAGAGGTCAGAAAATTGTAGTTCAGATAAAACAGTTAAACATATTTGAAGACCAATTACCGGTTTGTTCAACCATTGTCCACTTCCCAGGTCAATCTGTTATTTTAGAACGTGATGCAAACTTTGTGAGAGTTTCTAGAAAATTACCAAAAACTGATCGCGATAAATTGTTTGCAATGGGTAAAGACTTGCGTCCTCGAGATCATGGCTTAATAATGAGAACAAGCGCTACACAAGCTTCAAACGAAGCAATTCAAGCAGATATAGATCAACTTGTTCAGAGAGCAGAAGAACTCGATTTACTTATATCAGGATCTTCTTATGGTCCGGGAATCTTACAACCAGGGCAAACGGTTGCACATATTCTATTTGTAAAAGCAGCTAAGGAAAAAATAACCGCTATTCGTAATGAAATAGTTTCCAGTATTCCAATGTATCATTGGTTTATGTCATATTCCCCAGAATTGAAATTGACAACTCAATTCGCAGAGAAAATAAGTTCGGATGTGGATGGTAAGAAGTTAGCTGTTATGCTAAAACAGCTTATTCTAGAAAAAGATTTCCGTGAAGATTCCATAATTTATTTACAAGAATACAATTTAACCTCACCTCCTCAAGAAAGAATATTAGGACAGTTAAGCTGGCTAGATGATATTTTAAACATAAAAAGAAGTTTCAGATCTTCTAGAGGAACACATCAAAATTTGGATATAGACATCAAACAAGGAGACACTTCTTCAACAGTGATTAAAGAAGGCAGTTGGACAGTTCATATGAAGATTCTTCGAGATGATAATTTATTAGGCGAAATTGTGAAAATAGTCACTCCTATAGATCTTTGTGACGGAGGAAAACTGAGGTATATAGACTTAGGATTAAGCCTAGTCAAAAAAGATGGTAACATTCAAGATTTAGATGAGGGCGTGATAAACCAACTATTCGATCGCGGTATTATATCCTCTCAACTAAAGGAAGAAATCTATTCTATATTTGAAGATTGTAGAAAACAATTATCTGAAGGAAAAGAACAGATCTTCATTTTATCAACCAAGTAAAAGTGGAGATGTTGTTGCAAAACCACCTGATAGCTATAAAATGGGATCCAACAACCCCTCCTTATGCTTATCTTATCCTTAGAGACATTGAGGAAGATTCTAATCAAACCTACACAAAATACCTTTCTCCTGGTGAAGAATTTCATCTAAGGATATCTGATGAGAAGAAATGTATTGGTCATTCCATAAACAAGCAAGAATATTACTTGTGTAACAAAAGTGTAGATGGTCCGTACAAGCAATGTTATAACTGTCAACAACAAGATTTTGAGAAATGTTTTATGTTTTGTGATGCAAGTAAACCATTTGGCAATTGTTCTCAAATCCCAGGAGCGTACGAATATTGTAGAGATCACACTAGCTCAGTTTATATTGCTCTTGTTGCGAATGATATTAAAGTCGGTGTTTCATTTAATCCGTTGAAACGATGGATAAATCAAGGTGCTGATTTGGCATGTGAGGTTTTACGAGCAAAAAATGGGTTTGAAGCTAGAACTTTGGAAAAAGCTATATCTTCTGACCTTCAGATCTCCCAAACAATCCGTAAAACCACAAAAGCTAGAAAACTTAATTTTGATCTTTCTAAATCGATCCCTGATTTTCGAAGAATAGTTGAAGACGTTAAATCATATATAGAAAAAGAAGGTTATGAAACAGTAGAATCTGTGCTGCTCCACAAAGAAAATACTCTGGCTTCTTATTATGGTAATATTCCTTCCTTAGAGAGTAATCCTATTTTAAATGAAGTCGAAAATACTCTACAGATAACTGGTGAGATTGTTGGAGTTAAAGGAAAACTCCTTGTAACAAAAGTCAACAATAGTTTTTACGTAACAAATATGAACAAAATCATAGGACATCTGATGTCTTTCTCATCTACTCCATTGAAAATGAAAGGGCAAAAATCTCTTTCCGAGTTTTTCACTATTTCAATAGAATAATTTAAATTCATGTTGAGAACTGGTCTTATGATAATATGGGCGAATTCAAAGAACGAAACGTCGAATGTGTTATGGCAATATTAAAAGAAAAGAATCCTGCAACAACAAAAGAAATTATGGCAATGAGGGATTTATTTCCTGAACTTTGTGCTGGATGTTCCTCAGGTGGAGATGTTATTCTAGCTGGAAAACAACTCGTTGAAGAAGGTGCAGTTGAAAGAAAATGGACTTCTGAAGGATTTGCTTGGAAACTATTAAACGTTCCAGAGTAGTGATTATAAAATGGTTGTTTGGGCTCGTATAAGAAAAGATTTTCCTGTTTTGAGTGAACTTTACGAAGGAAAAAGTTTGATTTATTTTGATTCTGCATGTATGTCTCTTAAACCTGTTCAAGTTTGGGAAGCGATGGAATATTATTACAAATACTTAGGTGCTTGTGGTGGTGCTGGTAGGTCAACTCATAGTTTAGGTGTGGAAACAAGTCAGCTTACTGAAGAGGCTCGTGTAAAAATTGCTAAATTTATCAATGCAAGAAGTCAAAATGAAATTATTTGGACGCGAAATGCAACAGAAGGGTTGAACATTATTGCTGCAACTCTACCTATTAAAAAAGATGAAAATATTGTTACAACATCTTTGGAACACCATAGTGGAATGCTTCCATTTTTCAAGAGATGTCAAGAAGTAGGTTGCGAACTAAGACTTGTTAATGCAAAATCAGATGGTACATTTGACCCTGCAGATTTTGAAGAAAAAATAGATGACAAAACAAAAATTGTCTCTTTTGTACATGCTTCTAACTTAACAGGTACTGTTGCACCATTGGAAGATGTGGTGAGGATCGCTCACGAACATGGTGCTTGGGTAGTTTCAGATGAAGCTCAATTTGCCCCCCATGATAAATTAGATGTTCAAAAGTTAGATGTGGATTTCTGTGTTCTAAGTATACACAAGGCTTGTGGCCCCACTGGTATCGGTGTGTTGTATGGCAAATATGAACTCCTAGAACAGCTGGACATGTTCCTTGTTGGCGGAGATGTCATTGAAGATGTGATTTACAAAGATGGAAAGATAACTCCAAAATATCTTCCCCCCCCACATAAATTCGAAGCTGGATTACAAAATTATGGTGGTATGCTTGGTGCAGGTGCAGCTATAGATTATTTACAAGACATTGGTATGGAGAATGTTCATAATAGAGAACAGTCCTTCTCCAAACGATTATTAGAGGGTATTCTAGAGTTGGAGAAATTCGAGGTATTAGGGCCACTAGATTATAAACAACGAGCAGCACTTGTATCTTTCAGACCAAAATCAGATGTAATGAATCATAATGATGTAACTGAATATTTCAATTCAATGATACCAAATCATAGGATTATGATGAGATCAGGAAATATGTGTGTCCATCCATTCCAATATCAAATCGGAATAAATCCTGGTAAAGGAGAAGGTGTAACAAGAGCATCTCTTTACATCTACAATACTATGGATGAAGTTGAGATATTCCTAACAGAGCTGGAAAACTTTGCTAAGGCTCTAGATTAGGCTATAATAGGAGGTCATGATCATTACAAAAAACATTTTAGTTACAGGTGGATGCGGGTTCATAGGCTCTCATATGGTAGATATGTTGGTGAATAAGGGTTTCACAGTAACCGTAGTTGATGATTTATCAGCAAAAACAGATCTAAGATATCTTGATTGCCATTTGGATGGGGCACGAGCAAATTTCCATAAGATAAGTGTACAGAATTATGCTGATCTATCATTACTTGATACAGATTTTGATTGTATATTTCATCTTGCAGCTCAACCTGATGTAAAAATAAGTGTCCGTAACCCACGATATGATTTTGAAACTAATGTACTTGGAACCTTCAACATTTTGGAATACATGCGTGAAAAGAATATTACTAATTTGATTTTCGCTAGTTCTGTTGGTACAGTTTATGGTGAACCAGAAATTCATCCGACCCCAGAAAGCTATCCTTTGAAACCAATTAGCAATTATGGAGCTGCAAAAGCAGCAGCTGAGATGTATTGTTCCAGTTATTCTTCACTCTATGAACTGAATATTACTTCTTTGAGATTAGGGAATATTTACGGACCACGTTCTACACATGGCGTAATCTACGATTTTTATCACAAATTGCAAAAGAACTCATAACAATTAGAGATATTAGGTGACGGCGAACAAACCAAGAGTTATCTTTACATTGACGATACAATTGAAGCTTTTGAAATGATTTATGAAAATATGTCGAAAGGTTTTGATGTTTACAATGTCAGTTCTGATGAAACGATATCTGTTTTACAAATTGCTGAAGAATTAACCAAAGTACTTAGTTTATCCGATGTTACTTTTTCTTTTACAGGAGGTAAAAGAGGGTGGAAAGGAGACGTCCCTTATACTTCTGTCGACATAGCAAAATTACAAACACTAGGTTGGAGAGCTTCTAATACCATTAAAAATGGGATAAACAAATATGTGGAATGGTTAGAGCAGCTTTAATCTAGTAGTCTCATTTCTTTCTTTTTTTCTATTCAACTTTCTATTTCACACCGAAATGATTAAAAAAGCAAGAGTATGACAGATTACTGGACATAAGTTTTTGATAGGGGTGTTAAAAAATGAGCGAAGAAACCCTCGAGCAAGTAAATGAAGCTGTACAGCTACTAGAGCGAATAAGTGAGGATACAACTGTTCCAAGAAATATCAGAAGAGCAGCAACCAACTCACTTGAAATCATAAGAGAACCAGATCCAGAATTAAGTATCGCCGTAAAAGCAAATAATGCCATAGAAATCCTAGATGAAATATCTCAAGATCCAAATTGTCCAGCTCATGCACGAACAATGTTATTACAAATAATAACTCTACTTGAGATAACAGATTATGATTACTAAAACATGAAAGACACTCTGTCTCTTATCCTTTTTCTTTTCTTTATTTTTCTTCAAATAGGTCTTCCTTTATCGAAGTACCGGGCATAACTGTACTATTTGAAGCAATCCTTTTTCCTGGATAGATTAAAGAATTGACACCAATGTCACACTCATCTCCAATGATAGCACCAAGTTTCATGAATCCAGTATTAAGAGATTTACCGTTGATATTCATAGTTATCTCTCGTTTAGGTGTTTCAGTGTTAACTGTTATTACTCCAGAGGAAAGCTGAGTTTTCTTACCAATAACACTATCTCCAACATAACAAAGACCAAAGGTTTGTACTTCATCAAAGAGAACAGAATTCTTAATCTCACTTGAGAAACCAATAATTGATTTTTTTCCAATTGAACAATGATCTCGAATTAAGGTATTATTCCCAATATAGGAGTTAGAACCAATATATAACGGACCATTAAGAACAGCACCCGCGCTGATTTCAGTTCCTTTTTCGATGATAACTGCATTTTTTATTTCTACATTGGCACCGATTACAACGTCCTTTGCTATACGGGATTCTTTAACTTTGGAAAGCAGAAGTCTATTTGCTTCAATTATGTTCCAAGGTTTTCCAATGTCAACCCACTCTTTCTCCCAAATGGCAGCAGTAACTTTATCACCTTTTTCAATTCGGCTGTTAATAGCTTGACCTATAGAGGGCTGGGTTTTGATTTCTTCAACAATATCTGGGGTTAAAATAAAGCAACCTGCGTCAACATAATTGCTATGGCAATTTAGATCAGCTTTTTTGATACCCGCTTTTTTAACAAGGCCCATTGAATCAATTTCAACTATACCAAAATCACCTGTATCACCACGAAGAGTAAGAGTCATAGCCATGTCTGATTGTGTGTTTTCAAAGGCATTGAGTGTTCTTAACATCAAACCTTTTTCGGATACAATATCTCCAAAAAGTAGCATGAATGCTGATTCATTCTTAACGAAGTCTTCTGAAGCTAATAAAGCAGCTTCAATACCTTCCTTATCTCCTTGATCTGCATATTCAATAGAAACGCCAAAATCTGCTCCTCTCTTGAAATAATTTATTATTTGTTCTCCTTTGTAACCAGTAACAATGAGAATGTCTGTTAAACCAACTTCCTTTAATTCTTTGATTAAATACTCCAAAATAGGTTTACCTAATAAGGTTATCATAGGCTTTGGTCTTGTTTGAGTGAGGGGAAAAAGGTCTAAACCTCTTCCACCTGCAAGAATTACTGCTTTCATCTTCTTGTACTCCTTTGTTTTTTTATCGTTATATCTTTTTTTACTATAATATGTAGTTCTTAATCACAACACTGTCACAACTTTTGACAAATTTTTTGGATAATCAGGATCTAGGTTTTTTCTCACAGAAGTATAATATGCTATCAATTGAGTTGGTATCACATATGGTATTGTACTTAGCATTTCAGAATACCCTTTTGGTACTTCAAGTTTCCATTTTCCCATTTCCTCAATCTCTTTATCTCCTTCTTCTGTTACTACAATTGCTGCTGCTCCTCTTGCTTTCATTTCCATTATATTGTTGATCATTTTGCTTCTTGTCTGATCTTGTGGAGTTATGAATATAACTGGATAATCTTCTTCAACTAGAGCTATCGGTCCATGTTTTGATTCTCCTGCAGGGTATGCTTCACAATGGATATAAGCTATCTCCTTCATTTTCAACGCTCCTTCTTTTGCAGTTTGTAGGTTCAACCCTCTTCCAAGATAAAATGCACTGTTTTTCTTAGCAAACCAAGAAGCTATGTGATTTGCTCTGGATTCATTTCTTACTATGGTTTGTCTAACAACATTTGGAATATTTCTATAGAGTTCTCTGGCGCTTTTATATTCACTATTATCTAGTTCTCCAGATAATTTTCCCAATTCTAGTCCAATATCCCACATTGAAAGAGTTTGTGCAGTATAAGTTTTTGTGGCAGCTACGCCTATCTCTGGTCCTGCATAGAGGTATAACACTTCATCAGAATGACGTGTAATAGTACTACCTATAACATTAACAGCTGATAGCACTGTTGCTCCAAGTTCTTTTGCATGTTTGATGGCTATTATCGTGTCCATGGTTTCGCCACTTTGACTAACAGGTAAAATTACTGTATTTTCATCTACTAAACTGCTAATTGAATCATATTCGGATGAAATAATCGAAGTTGCTGGTTTCTTTGAATATTTTCTGATAAGTTGTTCTCCTGTCAAAGTGGAATAATGTGCAGTACCTGCAGCAAGTAAAAACACTTTTTCTATATTGTAAATTTTTTCAGCAATATTTGTAAGTGAAGGTTGCTCAATTCTAATATAATCTGCTAACGAACTGGGTTGTTCATGAATTTCTTTTAGCATAAAGTGTGGAAATCCACCTTTTTGTGCCATTTCTGGTTTCCAGGATACTGTATATGGTTTTCTAACTATTTTTTTCATAGTTGTAAAATCTAATATTTCAAATCCTTCACTAGAAATGGTTACAAATTCGTTGTCATGTAATAAAACAACTTTTCTAGTGTGTGCCAGAAAAGCAGGTATGTCCGATGCACAGAACATTCGATCAGCGTTAATTCCTATTACTAATGGACTATCCCGTTTGGCACAATAAATTCTATCTGGATCAAGGCTGGATACAACACAAATTGCGAAAGTTCCCTCCAATCGTTTTGCTGTTTGAATAATAGCATTCTGCAAAGAATGATTCTCTTTTTTCACTAATTGTTCTATCATGTGTGGAATTAATTCAGTATCCGTCTCAGACTGAAAAACATGCCCTTGTTGCAATAATTCCTCCTTCAATTCTTGAAAATTTTCTACTATCCCATTATGAATTACAGCGATTTCACCATTACAATCTGTATGCGGATGAGCATTTTCTTTACTTGGCGGTCCATGTGTTGCCCATCGAGTATGACCTATTGCAATTTTACCTTGAATACTATCAACATCTATTCTGTTTGCTACCTCAGATATTTTTCCTTGATCCTTTGTGATTAACACTTTACCCTCTGAAATAGATGCAATCCCCACACTATCATACCCTCTGTATTCTAGTTTGGTTAAAGCTTCGATAATTGCTCTTCCAATCTTTGTTTCACGCTGCTGAACTATACCGACTATACCACACATAAGCAACACTTGTTGAAATTAACTGTATTTTACTCTAAATTAGTAAAAAACAACTTCTTATTAAAACTTTCCGTTTTGAAACGGTTAAAAAGCTGTTTTTACTTACTTGAGTTCTTTTTCAATTTTTTCTGTTAGATTAATCTTTTTTTTAGAACATCTTTTAGACTATCAATACTTGGAGTAATTGAAGGATCTATCTCATATAAAATTCCAAGATATATGCTTGTTAAATCAATAAGATAAGTTGAACTGATTTGCTTCGCTAGTCTTGATTTACCTTCAGGATAGATCTCTAAAACCTTCTCTGTTTTCTTTTCTACATGTTTTTTGAATTCATCAACTCTAACTTTGATAGAATCTGGTTCCTTTTTATCCCTAAAAAGAACAACTGCTACATCATTTAAGGAAGTAATAGGATTATCCCATGCAACTATACCATTATGATTTTGTTCTGGAATCACTTCACTAATCGCGAGTAACTTGCTATTTTCATTAATTTCACATTTTGCTCTATATGCGATTGGAGAGAGAAATGTATGACTTACAAAAACGGGTAAGGTATTATATAATCCATAAGCGATATTCTTGGGTAGATTTGATTCTGTTTTCTGATCAATATCATAATCCTTTGCTAGTTTTTCTAAAATCTCTGAGGTTTCTTTAATGTCAGAATCCATGCTTTCTATCAATTCAAGTTTTTCCAAAATCGTTAATAATGCTGTATAAATAAGGGGTAATCCACTTCTTGGAGGGATACCCTCTCTAATCTTAATGTGAGGAATTCCAATCTTTATAGCTAATTTTTCTAATAGCCCTGCTGAGGAAACCGTAAATAACATCGCAGATTTCTGTAAAGCATCATTGAAACATGAAATGGTTTCCTCTGTATTTCCTGAATAACTTACGCAAATAACAAGAGTAGTTTTAGAAACAAAGGAAGGAAGACTGTACTCTCTATTAACAATTATTGGAACTGAAAGTTCTTCTTTGAGTAAGTAGTAAAGATAATCACCAGATATCGCTGAACCCCCCATACCACAAATAACTATGGTTTCTGGGGTAGTATAGAGAATTTCTTTCTCTTTCCAAATATAATTTTTGGGAATGTTTACCTTTAAACTCTGTTCCCTAGCTTCCTTGAATAAAACAGACCATTTGCTTAAAATCTGTAGTTGATTAGATGCATCAATTCTCTCTACAACGTTTCTATCATCTAAATTTATCATTTTTTTCACTTCCAAATAAAACCGAACTAAAGTGTAAATTCCTCTCCTTTTTGCCAGAGATATTTGAAATTATTAGAAAAGATCTCAATGATCCCAGAATTAGAAGAGAAATGGGGACGATAAACATACTTCTCATTAGGAACAGGAGAAACCCAAATTACAAAGACAACTTGTTCTTGATCCACCAATGTACCTCGTGCCAGAACATTTCCTTCAGATAGACTCTTAACACTAGCTCCAAGTTTTAGAAGGTTTTCAGCAACTTTTTTGGATTTATCATCTTCCGTGCTCATTAGAACATTGATCTTAACTCCTCTATTTTTCGCTTCGTTTAGTTCTTGCTTAACCTGATCGTACCAGTAGAAAACATTGGTAAAAATACTAACTTCTTTTTGTGCTTTTTTGATAATATCCTTAGTTTTTAGTTGCATTTCCTCTAAAGAAGAATAAGCTTCAAGGAGTTCATCAGGTTTAATAATAAGTCTAGATTGATATTCAGGATCATTCATGAGAGTAATAATCTCGCGCGAAACATTAGCCATTTTGTCCAATTTATCATGATATTCTTGTTCAACGAACCTGAAGAGATTGTCTAAACCCTTCTTAAGATTAAGAACTTCAAATTTCATAGGTCTACCTGATATGGTACGGACAAGTCCCTTCTTCTCCAAATTATCAATAGTATCATAGATACGGGGAGTAGGAATATCTGTTTGTTGGTGTATTTCCTCAGCAGTTGCAGAAGAAAAGGCTACAAGAGTAATGAGTGTTTTAACCTCATATTGAGTTAAACCTAGAGCTTTTAGCTTCGAAGTTAGTTCCTCGGTATCAGACATGGTTTTTCTCCACCTTCAAATCTATCAAGAGAAGTATATAAATTAGTCGAAAGAGAGGTAGAGGGTAAAATTCCTTAACCAAAAGTTTAAAATGAAAAGAGCTAGCAGAAAAGATGTAAGAAAATGGGGCAGTGGTCTAGCCTGGTTATGACATTCATAAGCTCGAGCAGCTTAAGAACATAAAAACTCCCTTACACGGAGTAGGCCAGCGGTTCAAATCCGCTTTGCCCCACCATTTTAGTTTTGTTCAATGTTAGTATTTAATTATTTTAACACGCTTGTAAACTTGGTTATACAAAGAGGATAAAATTATGAGTTCTGCAAATGATTTCGAAATTACTACTTTAGGAGGAGGTTGCTTCTGGTGTATAGAAGCTATATTTAGTGAACTCAAAGGTGTTCAAACAGCTGTCTCAGGTTACTCAGGAGGTAAAAACGACAATCCAACCTACGAACAAGTATGTTCTGGGAGGACGGGACATGCAGAAGTTGTTCAACTAACCTTTGATCCCAAGATTATATCCTTTAAAGAAATACTAGAAATATTCTTCACTACTCACGATCCAACCACGCTCAATAGACAAGGTAATGATGTTGGAACACAATATCGTTCAGTCATTTTTTACCACTCAAAAAAACAGAAGGAAATAGCTCAAGAAACAATTCTGGAATTAGAGAATTCTAAAAAATGGTCCAATCCTGTTGTTACTGAATTAAGTCCTTTTGAGAAATTCTTTGAAGCTGAAGCGTATCATCAAAACTACTTCAAATTAAATGCTTCTAAACCTTATTGCAAAGTGGTAATTGAACCAAAAGTTGACAAATTTAGAAAAATCTATCTTAACCAATTGAAATAAATTGGTTTTACAATCTTCTTTTTCTTAGGGTTTTTGAAAGGAACACTGCAGATCCTGATGCAGCTATTGCGCCTGTTGATCCTAAGGTTATTCCAAGAATCAGACCAACATTTGATTTAATTTTAAACTCGATTGTTCCTATTCCATTATAAAATTCGGAATCTGTGGATAAATGTCCTCCTTCGTCTTCTACAACAATGGTTATTGTATATCTTCCTGGAGCAGTATCATTAAGAAGGTAATTTACAGTTGTATTTAACCAGTATTTTGGAAAAACTATACTTTTGTTTTCGCGAAGTTGTTCATTAACATAAATATAATATCTCCCCGAAAAATTCGTTTTTGATCTGAAATTATACCAGATATTCCATTCAAAATATTCGCCAATTTCACTATTTATCAGCGTAGGGGTTGAAGTTATTGGTGACAGTCTAACTCTCTCCATTCTATAAACAGAATATATCAAATCCTCTTCAATTGGTGATACTAGCTCCCAAACAATATTACCGTTAGTATCTACTTCTACCATTTTGGAGCCTTGCCACACTCCTTGATAGGTAGTATAACCAAAAACACCTAATTTATTGTTATTAGGTAGAACATCACAATCTCCCCAAATCGGGCTCCAATACTCGGTTGGAGCATTCCATTCCCAAGTGACATTTGCATTCATTGTGGTTTCATCAATGGTAATTTCAACCAATCTCGCTTGGCGATTAACAGCGTTGGTTTGATTGTGCCAATCATTATCAAAGAGTAAAAACCTGTTATAATCTATTTTTTCTAAACTATGGCTATGATAGAATAGATTATCTCTTTGATTTCCATAGATATCATACATGGTGAAATTACCAAATTCTCCTAAACTCCAAATTAGATCGCCAGTTTGTTGATCAATTTTATAGAAAGTATTCAAGTTTCTGCTATTAAGGTATAATACATTCTCATCTTCATCTACAAAAATGGAATTCATATGTGTTAAGTCTAAAACATCACCTATCGTTTCTTTAAAAGGACATATTTGCCAAGTTTCCACATAATTCCTTGTATCATAAAAACCAATGAGATTGCCACTAGAATTATATTCATTGACCATATCAAAACGGTATGATGTCCCATTAATTTCAGTTTCATATGAATCCAAAGTGAAGTAGCTATTATTCTTGTAATTCATCTCCATTTCATGATGACCGCTGAAATTAAGATTCTTAGTTACATCTGTTTCTATATTCCACAACCTTGCCCCGTTTTCATCACCAAACAGAATGGTTGTAGAATTAATGAATTCAACAGATTGATCTGCAAGTGTAATGCTAGGATTAACCTCCCTTTCAAAAATTATATTATTCTCCATATTAGTGAGTAATAGTTTTCTATCAATAATTGCTCCTGTAGAATAATTATGTCTTTCTAGCATGAATAGATTATACCCGTCAAATTGATTAGTTTCAGTTTCTTCTGAAAGATTCTTTATGATTTGAATTTCACTTGAAATATCTAAACTTGCATTTGTACCCATTAACTGTAGAAATAACAAGTTCAAAACAATGACAATTGTTAATTTTTTTATAGGCTCTTTATTAAAAAGTGCGTTACGAATTGTCATTCGATTTAAATGTCAGAAGAATCTTATAAAAGCATTTTGAAGCAGTTTTAAGAGAGTTTTTATTTACATTTTGCGTCAAATTCTTCTCCAGATGTTAATCTAAATTTACTCATAACATTTACTGTTAGACATGAATGAACAGGAACTATCAATATGGTTTTCCCAACATTGATACTTTCGAACTGATTCTTGCTAATCTTTACGATACCATGTTCTTGACTTAATGACGAAACATAAGATTCTCTATCAATAGCTCCCCATTTACCATCTATTTCTTTCGCAAGATAACCAAAAATATACTTTCCTTCATCATCTAGAGTAATGTCTTTTGAGAAATGAATAGCTCCGCCATAGATTATCAATTCTGAATTATCTTCATTTTTTGATACTACGGGACAAGCAACTCTTATTGCAATATCCTCTTCAGTGCAAGAACTAATTTGTAATTGTTTTAAATCATAGAAAACAAAGTTACCGGGTCTTAGTTCATCAACTCCAGAAAAATCTTCTGCAATACTAGCTGTAGGTGTATCACCTACAGAAACCTTAACTTGATCAAAACCAACTTGCGCCAGTTGTTCTTTAAGTATAGAAATTCTTTCCAATGATTCTTTGTGAGTTGCCAAAATCTCAGAGTTACTTTTAGATTTGTATGAATTTCCTGAATGTACTAGAATACCTGCAAACCGTAATTTTGTTGAATCTACGATTATCTTAGCTAGTTTTATTATCTCTTGAGAGTTGCTCCAAAGAATTCCTGCTCTATGATTACCCACATCTACTTTAATCCAAATGTCTGTTTGAGTTTCAAGGTTTTGTTGCAAAAATCTGATAGAACTAATATTATTTACTAAGAGGTTCAATTTTATTCTTTTGGCGAGAGTATTAATCTCGTCAATTTCTAGGATATTCACAGGAAAAGCTATTGTGATATCTTTCCATCCATCATCTGCAAAACACTTGGCCATTCTAACCGATGAAACAGTTATGCAATCAACTCCAAAATCTTTAAACCATCTACCAACCTCAATTGATTGATGTGTCTTGAAATGTGGTCTAAAGACAACATTATTTCTTTTAGCTTTTTCAACCATTTTTCTGATGTTATTCAGAACTATTTGTTTATCAATAAGTACTGTTGGAACGGATATTTCCATTATACCACCAAATCTACTCTATTAATTCTTTTATTCGAGTATAAACCTGAGCACCAATTTTGGCTCTACCTAAAAGATATCCTATTTCTGGTATTAATCCCTCTGCCCTAGTTCCCCTTTTGCAGACTAACCTATATTCCAAGAGTCCTATTCTTTCCACTTCTTCTACGTCTTCAGTATGATTGGAAGTAATAAGTGCATTTTTTATTGCTCTTCTTGTAACTCCACAGATAATTAACGCATCTTTCTTCTCTTTGGAAGGTTTTTTGATCCACTTAAGAGATTCTTCAGATAATTTTACCCAGACTTTAGAACCTATAATCTGTCTCTTTACTACTTCAAAATATAAAGGTAGATTTTCTGTGAATCCATAAGCTCTCATTATATTAATCAAAGAACTCTTCTTGCCACCAGCTAATTGCTCTCGTAATTCGAAGAGAGGATATAATGCATCGATTTTTTCTGTTGTACTAAAAACTCCAGCATCAACGAAGAACCCAAACTTTACACCACCTACATCTTTGCATCTTCCATAGATTTCATCACCTATTTTGATGTCTCCGATGCTTCGTTGAGTACCATAGTTTTTGATTAAAAGGTTCATGGCAACTTGTTCATCTTCCCCTTCCAAGGTTATTTCAGCATATTTTTCCTTGTTGAAAGTGATTTCTTTGATTTCCACATCCAATCCTTTCAACTCTTCCTCTAGGATAAACGTGAAAGCTTTGATTGAACTATGTCTTGCAACATTGTAAGTTCTTTCTAATACCGTTATTGTTACCATTTTATCACTCTACTTTTTCCATTATTTTACCTTCTTCTGAAGGAGTTATAACATTTTTAGCATTCTCAAATTTCCGTTTTCTTGCTTTACTGCCTGAGATTTGATCAAGAAAAACCGCAAGAGCCGCAACTTCACTGTGTGGTTGATTACCAATAGCAATATTGTAATCAGCTAATTCATAAATTGCACCAGAAACTTTAACCCCCCCAACTACAATTAATAATTTGTCTTTTCTTCTCAATTCAGTTAATTTATCAGTTAAATCAATACCATACATAGTAAGGTGAACTATAGTTCCACCCAAATCCTTCCAACGCTGTATCAAGTTCCAAGGACTTTCAATGTGCTCGACTTTGATGTTTCCTCCCCAATCTTCACACATTCTCTCAATACTTCCTTCCAGATGTGTATCATGTTCTCCTGTGTAATGAAATTCATCTGCTCCAAAAGCTCTAGCTGTAAGTGCTAAATGGGTTGAGATTCTCTTGTCTCGAAAAACTCTATGTGATAATCTTAATACAGCTAACATCAAGATTGATGATTAAAATATACACTTAAAGTTGATGTTTCTTTATATTTTTACTCCAGTTATTCATTGATAACTCTCTTTTTCTGATAATGTGTAAGGCAAGAGTGTGACCAGAAAACAAAAGTTATTATATATTTCTGCTTTAGAAAATATTGAAAAATACGAGGGTGCTAAAACTGTCAAAAGAGAAATCTGAGCCAGATCAAAACGACCCAGCTTACCTAATCTCTTACGCACATCATCTGGAGAGACAAGCTAGGCAACTAGAAACAGAAAAGCAGATGGTCGAGAGTGAAAGGTTAAGACTTCAAAGAGAAGTAAATAATCTCAAAGTTGAACTTGAAAGATTACGATCTCCACCCTTGTTTATGGGAACTATTGTAGAGATTCTTGATAATAAAACAGCTGTCGTACGAAGTACAACTGGTCCAAATCTTGTTGTTTCCATCTCACGTCAAGTTGATGTTAATACTCTATTACCTGATACACGTGTAGCTTTGAACCAACGAACTTTTGCAATTGTCAGTATTCTACCATCTTTACAAGATCCAATGGTTCAAAAGATGGAACTGATTGAGAAACCTGCGGAAAGATATGTGGATATTGGTGGTCTTGATAATCAAATCCAAGAAATCAAAGAAACGGTTGAATTACCATTATTAAAACCTGAATTATTTGAGAAAATTGGTATTGATCCACCAAAAGGAATACTACTGCATGGTCCTCCTGGAACAGGAAAGACTTTACTAGCCAAAGCAGTGGCTCATGAGACAAATGCTGTTTTTATTCGACTAATAGGTAGTGAGTTAGTACAGAAATTCATTGGTGATGGTGCACGTCTAGTACGAGAGTTATTCGAATTTGCACGAGAAAATGCTCCAAGTATTCTATTTATAGATGAGTTGGATGCTATAGGAAGTAGAAGAATAGATTTAGCTACTAGTGGAGATAGAGAGGTACAAAGAACTCTGATGCAGCTCCTTTCAGAATTAGATGGTTTCAACATTCGAGGTGATGTGAAAGTTATTGCTGCTACAAATAGAATAGATATCCTTGATCAAGCTCTATTAAGACCTGGAAGATTTGACAGAATGATTGAAATTCCTATTCCCAATTCTGAAAGCAGAATGCAGATTTTCAAGATTCATACATCCGGAATGAATCTCAAAGGTGATGTTGATCTAGATTACCTAGTTATGATGACAGAAGGTGCAAGTGGTGCAGATGTTAAGAATATTTGTACAGAGGCTGGTATGTTCGCGATTAGAGCAGAAAGAGATCATGTAGTTAATGGTGATTTCGTTGACTCAATAAAGAAAATTGTGGGCGCTAAAGAAACTACAGCTAGAACAACAACTGGTTTTATCTAATTAGGTAAGAATTGATTCCTAATTAGAGTTCAACATTTTTTCAACTGTTTCTTTTTGTTTATGAAACCCTTTTACAACATGAGAATCTTCACCAAATTTCATTATGAACTGTTTAAGAGTCTCGTCAAATGAACATCTTTTATCTCCACAAGTGAGATTATCACAATAAGAAACTAATATTTCCTCTTTTGAAGAAGGAATATAATCTTCTATGGGGAGTCCTAACTTAATGGCCTCATCTTTGGTTATTCCTGTTCCTATATGTCGCTTTACAATAGAGATTATTCGTGGATCTAATTTCTCCTCTTTTAGGATTTTAGCACCATTAATTGCGTGTCTAATAGAATGGTCAACTGACCGCCCGATATCATGTAACATAGCTCCTGCAATTACAAGATTCTTATCAATTTGTTTTATTTTATCACAAAACTCATTAGATATTTCTGTTACTAATAAACAATGCTTGATTACATTGGGTGGTGTATTATATTTTTGTAGTAGTTTTTCACACTTTTCCTTTGAAGGTATTTTTGTGCTAGACATTTTCTATCATTCCAATTTCTGATTTCTTTCTTATATTTTGTTAAAGATTCAGAAAAACCTCCGAATCAAAACTTTTTTAAGAAATTTCAAGCGTTGCATCACGAAGCAAAATGCCTACAGAAATATCTAAAGAGAAATTGGAAGAAATTATCCAACTTACAATAGATCAAGGTGGAGAAGTAAGAACAAAACGTTATAAAGATGATATCAAAATAAAATTCAGAACAAAAAAGAGTTTGTATACAATCAAACTCCCCATGAAGGAAGCTGAATCCATTATTAATGATATCTCTTCTAAATTAGATGTTGTTTCTCTATAGAGAATAAAGAAGTTAAACTGATTTATTCTTCATCTTCATTCTTCTTCTTAATTACAACGATGTCTCCAAGTGTTTGGAAAACTGGACCCTTTTGTTGATCTTTTATTCCAACTGCAACAACTTCTTCTGTAATTTTAATACTAAAGAATTTTTCAAGTCTCTCTATTAAGTTATCAGAAGGTCGCATCTTTCCTGTTTCTATACTTTGGAGTTCAGAAACTGAGATTTTTGTTTGAATTGATACATCCTTTTGACTTAATTTCATCTTTTGTCTTTGGAGTCTAATACGTTCATTATAATCAGGAACCAATTGCTTATCCGCTTTTGTTCCTGCTGATTGTCGGGATGAGAACGTTCTAGAAGGGGTAGAAGAACTTCGAGGTGGAGTTTGTATTCTAGATATGGCCGGTTTTGGTTTAGGTTTGTCAACTCTTTTTCCATGTTTAGCGCATGCAGGGCATACTGATAATTCTGCACCTTCAATTTTTATAGTAATAGGTCTTCCAAATATCTCGCGACCACACATCTCACATGTTGCCAGTTTCATCACTACTTGGTTTAATTTTGTTTGATAAATAGAGACAAATTCAAAAACATTTTTCTATAAGACTAAAAACTTGATATTAATTAATTGAATTTGTAACAAAGGTGATAAATATGGACTTTTGCCCAGAATGCGGAAAATTACTTCAAACAGACAAAAACAAGAAAGGTAACAGTATTTTAATCTGTATTAAATGCGGATTTGAACGAGAATTAAAAGAGAATGAAAAAGTTAGTCACACAGAAGAAGTTGAACACGATCCAATAAAAGATACGATGGAAGTAGTTAAAGTTAGTCAAGCTGATTCAACAAAACCTACAAAAGAGATTTATTGCCCCAAATGTCAAAAAAATCAAAAAGTGAGTTTCTGGATGGTACAGACCAGAAGTGCTGATGAATCACCAACACGTTTCTTCAAATGTACAGAATGTGGGGAAACTTGGAGAGAGTACGATTAACTGGAGATATCCACATGAGTAATTCAATAAATGAAAAAGAGTATAAGATTAAACCCTTTGTTGATACAAATATCGCAGAAATCCAACATCCTGGCAAATACAGGGTTGTAGGTAAGATTGTAAGTATGACTGAAAATTCCATAATAATAGATGATGGTTTCGAACAATTAGTTATAACTATCCCTGAAGAAGTCAATGTGAAACTTGAGGATGGAATTACTATTCGAGCTTTTGGTTATGTAAATATCCAACCTGAAAAGCAAATGCAAACAACTTTCATTCAAGATTTCAATAGAATAGATCTTGATTCCTACAGGAAGCTAAATGAACTTGAACAATCTTTAAGAAAAGATAATACTTAAGTAGCTTTGATGTGCGATTCCCTTATATAGTGAAATAATAAAAGGAGAATGAGAAACTTCTAAGTATTAAATAAGAAAATCGAGGTATTATGATGAGTTTTGAAATGGTGCTAGAGGACGCAAAATTAATGTCCAATATTAGTTCAATAATTAGTTCAATAGTTGCAGAAAGCAGTATCCATGTTGCGGAAGATGGTATTAAAATCAAAGCATTTGATGCTACTCGTATTTCTATGATTGACTTCTTCATGAAAAAAGAAGCTTTCCAGAAATATGAAGTAAAAGAAGAAACTACGATTGGCTTAAGTTTGGAAACACTCAATACAATTTTGAAGACTGCAAAGGCGAATGAAAATTTGAAAATGTCATTGAATGAAAAAACAAAACGCTTCGTTGTTGAATTTCAAGGTAAGAACCAGCAAAGGAAATTTGCCCTATCTTTAATCGACATTCCAGACGAGGGAAACATTCCAGATTCAATTCATATCGACTTTGATACTAATTTCGAGGTAAAAGCAGCATTCATTCAACAAGTACTAAAAGATGCCGAGATGGTAAGCGATTATTTAAAAATAAAAGCTAGAGAAGATGGAATTTTCTTTGGAGCTGAAAGTGATACAAAAGAAATGGACACTTTTATAGAACCAAAAAGTGAAGAAATGGAAACCGCAGCATTTCAAGTAACTGGTGAATCGGAAGCCATGTATTCATTAGATTTTCTTTCCAATTTTCTGAAAGGTATAAGATCTACAGATTATGTCAAGATTTCATTTAACCAAGAACAACCTATACGATTAATTTATGAAATTGAAGATAAAGGACATCTGATTTACTTTGTAGCTCCAAGAATTGAGGAAAGCGAAGAAATCGATTAAGAAATCGTAGAATGAGGAAGATGAGGGAGTAATTTTATTTCATTATACTAAAATAGAATGGTGTAGAAGTTGTTCGATAGAATTCAAAATAAGTGGAAAGAGGAAAGAGAAAAAACACAACTCACTCCAATAAATGAAGCGTTTTATGGAGCTATGAGAGATTTTCTGAAATCGAAAACTGTTAGGGCTAAAGAAGAAATCAATCCAACTATCAAGAAAATTCTTGAAGAGAAACTAAGTAGAATGCGATACGTAATGGATGATCTTCTAGCGATACGAACAACGAAAATACTTCAAGCGGTTTTAAACAGGGAAGAACTCAAAGTCATTTTAGCAAGAGAAGAACAAAATTTCTATGATAGAATGAAATTACTGTATGATGTCTATCAAAAAGACATTTTTTCACCGAAAGATATTGCATATACAAATATAGATTCAATTGTTAGCAAGGATGATGTAGAGGAAGAAGCAGCAGCAGTTGAATATGTGGCAGTTAGGTTTCTAAAGAGATGTGATAGTTTTCAAGGACTTGACGATAATACTTATGGTTCTTTTGAGAAAGAAGATGTAAGTCTACTGCCTAAAGAAAATGCTAGAGGTCTAGTGAAAAGGGAAGTTGCAGAAAATATTGAATTAGTCGAATAAATTGGACTAAGAAAGAACTTCTAAAATCTCTCCAAGGATTTTAGCTTTTCCTCCACGAGGTTGAGTCAAATCCTCACTACAGACATCACATTTGACTACTATTTTTGCAGCATCAAAAACAATTTGCTCATTATTACAACTAGTACACTTGACTTTCAGAAACTTAGTTGTTGGATATGGTACCTTTGACATGAATGAATTTTGAGAACTATGCTTTAAAAAAATGTTGTTACAAAACAAATTCGTATTTTCGTCAGAAAACAGTGGGAAATGGTGCGGGGAGGGAGATTCGAACTCCCGTACCACTAAGGAACGGATTTCTCCTCAGACTAAGATTATTGATCTTGAGTCCGTCGCCGTTGGCCACTTGGCTATCCCCGCAAAATTAGTTTTTAGTCAAGTGATATTTGAGAAGTCTTTCAATACTTATTTAATCTTTTCTTTTTCTTGCTTTCAGTCGTAAAATAACTATTTGAAATACAAAGAAGAAGAAAATTGAGACTGTAAACTCATAATTAGCAGTATTAGATTCTCCATTATAGACCACAATAGTGAAACTTTCGTTTCTATTTGACCATTCATCTACAGCTGCAAGTGAAACATTATAGTCATGGTTTGGTTGAACTGACAACTCATAGGTAAAATTCCAATACTCCTCTCTTGTTGCAGCATGGCTGTTAGAAACGAAAGGATCTAGTTGGCCATCCACATAACAGTAAATATCAAAAGCAGATTGATCCCTAATCTGAAAAACCATTTCTACTTTACTATCTTCTTCTGCAAAATAAATTGTGTCCTGAGAACGAATTTCTGGAGCTTCAGTATCATCCTCTTTTAGATATTGTTCATTGTTTAATTTGTAATCTGTTGCATTTAGAGTTAATTCGTAATGAAGATTATTCATAACTTTGGGATAAGGATAATTTTCAGTATACCCTGCTAAGTTTTCTACATAATCAGCCATATCGGGATAATATTCGAAGGTTTCATTATAACATCCCCTTATCTTTGGTAAGGAGTAAATATACATTTCATGGAGATTAACAACACCGTCAAGTGATGTATCTGCTTCAATATTTGTAAGAGCTTTTGACCAAAAGTGAGAAGAAATACCACCGGCAAAAGGAGGTTCACTTAGAAACCAAGTACCATTTTCTTCTGGAAAAAAAGCTATAGCAACTTCATGTTCAGCAACACTTCCCATTGCAAAACATTGGTCATAAAAGTTCCTAACAAATTCACCTGCATAGCATGAATCCATGAGAAAAACTTTGTTTTTTGTGTTTATTTGAAAAAATTCCGTTTGAAACCAAGTATTTAACTCTAGAACATCTCGACAGTAAGTGTGTCCATGAGCCATAATATAGATGAAAACAAGATCATTCTTATCAACAACTATTTCTAGATAATTTAACTGCTCTAAAATAATTGCTTTAGTGATATTCTCTTCTCCTAAAAATAATGTAATATTCTCTTTCAGCCATCCTAAATTAAGAAGTGAATCTTTAATCTCTACCGCCGAACATTGAATAGTTCCATTTATCTCGTGAGGAAATTGATCAAAAAGAAGTGCATATGTTTCTACGGGATTATCTCCATTATCTAATGAAATTGCACTTGAATCCAAAGTGTAAGAAAACAAAGGTAAAGACAATAGAACCAAACCTACAATAACTAAAGAGTTTTTCCTCATTGTCTCATCTACCACTTATACACTTATATCTTTGGAGTTATGGTTTTATTAAAATCAATTCCATTTGTCTATCTGAAAGGAAAACACACCCATCTTTAGTAACGAGGACGTCCTCTTCAATGCTACAATAACCATGATTTGGAACAAAGACATGAAGTTCTAAAGTAAATGCTTGGCCTTCTTCGACTTTATACATGACAGATTGCCCATATTTTTCCCATCTAGGTCCTAACAAACAACCACCATCATGAACGTTTCTCCCAATCTGATGCCCTAAAGCATGCATGAATTCATCATAACCAGCATCAGTAATCACTTTTCTAGCTACAAAATCCACTTCCCATCCTTGAACACCTGGTTTCAGTTTTTCTGCTCCAGTACTGATCGCTTTGAAACAGGTTTCAAAGGCTCTTCTCACTTCAATTGGAGGGATGGTTTCATCATCCTGTAAGATATAATTCATTCTCTGAAGATCTGATGCATATCCCTCATAGAAAACACCATAGTCAACAGTAATTAGATTTCCCTTCTTAATTTTAATGTCAGGAGACGCTTTTCCATGTCCTATACTTGTTTCAGGACCAACATGGATTAAGGGTGGATACGATACTGTAAGTCCTTTATCTTTTGTAAACTGTAGAAGTATTTTTTCTATGTCTTCTTCTGATACACCTGGTTTGGCTGATTTTGTAACTAGACGATGACCTTCTTCACTGATATCAACTGCCTTCTTTATTCTTTCAATTTCAGCATCAGTTTTTCTTCCTCTTAGTGCCGCTAGTAGATTTTCTGAAGATATCAGTCTTTCAGTAAATTCTGTTCCCTCAAGCATTTTGTTAAGTCTAATCCACATACCATGGGTTAGTCCATCAGCTGCAATATTATCAATAGAATAATTTATCGCTATTTGTTTGGGATTTAATTCATTTAAGATATTCAATAAAGGTTCCTTTATACTCTCATCATAGGTAACAACCTTATCATAAACACCAGACGCCTCTAGATTTTGTGCATCATATCTTCCACAAATAGCTATTTTTTGTCCATCTTTACTTATAATTAGTGCAGATTGCCATGTGAGCCAAGGGTCAACTAGAAGAAAGTATAATGCAGGATCATGTATTTCTGAAGTCTTTCTAACATAAGTTAACCATATATCAATATCAAGTTCTTTCAATATGCCAACTGCTTGGTCGGTCTTTTGCGTTATTAAACTCATTTGAGAATGATTCATTTATAGCTTTATTTGTTTTATTCATGCTTCATGAAAAACGATATTACTGGTAATTAATCCAGAAAATAATTTGCCCCTTTAAGATAAAGTTAAAGAAGGTTTAAAACACAATATTTTTGTAATTGCTATTAACATTTACGTGAGAGTTTAAGTATGTCTAGGGAAGCAGTAGGTGATTTTGATGATGAAGGTGATGTTGGTGCAACCAAGATGGCATCAAAAATAAACATCTCTGAAAGACAAAGACAGACGCTCATTGAGGTTGTTGATGACATAGCGGGAGAAGAAGTAAAACAAGTAACACTAGTTCTTTTGAATGCTGATAAAGAGACTACAGATGAAGAGATATCAGAAAAACTTGATATGCGATTGAACCAAGTTAGAAAATCGCTCTACAAATTATATGATCTACAATTGGCAACTTTTAGAAGGATTAGAGATAAATCAACAGGTTGGTTTGTCTATTTCTGGACCTTACATCCTGAACGTATAGATCTCTTTGTTGAGAAAAAGCAACATGAAGTGATGTCTAAACTACAAGAAAGATTAAACTACGAAGAATCTAATATGTTCTTTACTTGTAATAATCCTGAATGTCCTAGAGTAACTTTTCAAGAAGCTATGGACAATAATTTTGAGTGTGAACATTGTAGTGGAAGATTAGAGGCTTTTGACAATGAACAACTGAAACAGGTTCTTCAGGATAAAATTAAAGAAATGGAAGAAATCAGAGAAAAGACTAAGAAAATAATGAAAGGCGAGTAGTGGTCTTTTTGTAGAACCTACTCAGCATTTTTGTTAAGTCGTTTTTGTACAGTTTCACTCACTAATTCTTTCAAAGCATCGTTCGCAATCCATTTGGCAGACTTTGAATCCATTGATTGAATTTCTTGGGAAAGATTAATTGCATATTTATTCAGTTCTAAATTTCTCTTCCCTATTTGTCTTATTGCCCAATTAACTGCTTTCTTTACGAAATTTCTATTGTCTTTAGCTCCTCTTAAGATATATGAAAAGAATTCTTGAAATTGCTCATTCTGAGCTTTTTTATCACTAACAGCTAATCTTGCCATCATTACGAAACCCGCTCGTTTTACAAATTCCTCCTCCCTAGAACTCCATTGAATTGCTTTGTCATAAGCTTGATCTTTTTTTTCAAACAAGTTCATAATCACTTGGTCACATATTTCCCAGTAATCAAAATCACTTACCCAGTCTTCCATCTGTTGTTCAGTAACTTGGTTGGGGTCATCAATCATTGACGCCAATATCCTTGTTTCTCTATAACCAAGATTCCACAATTCTAAAGCCAATTTGTGATTTATACCTATTTCTTTAGCCATTTTACGCAAAACTGGAATTTTGATACCAAAGGTCTTATCTGGAGTAATCCCATACTTAACCATCCCTGCAATGTTATCTTGATTTTGAACTGATTCAAGTCTCTGCAAAACCTCTTTGGAATCCATTCTTATCAATCTAAATAAGTGCAAACTAGCTAAAATATCTTTCTTAAAAAAATTTTGAAAATAATAAACTTTCAAATATTACCTTGAATTATGGAGTACTGTAGGTGGAAAAATATGTTAAAAGACGTGTCCGAACTTTATAATGAAATTAATGATGCTGGTTTAAAGGACTTGATTATCAAATTAGATCATGTAGCATATAGAGTCAAAAAAGGAGAAAGAGAAAAAGCAATGGCTGAACTAGCTAACCTGGTACCCTATAAAGGTTTTAAAACCTTCAAAGTAATATCCATGGATGCAATCACAAGCACATTGAAACTTCATGATACACTACCTGTTATTGTAGTTAGTGAAGGATTATCTGATGATTCAATTGTTGAAAAATACGTGAAAAAATATGGTGGTAGAATTCACCATCTTGCTTATTTGGTTAAGAATATCGACAAAGTTGTAGAAATTCAAAGAAAAAGAGGGGTAGAGTTCACAACCGATTATATAATTGGTAGTGAAGAGGAAGGAATTAAACAGATATTCACTCTCCCAACATCTACAGCAAATCACATAATTGAATATGTGCAACGCTTTGGAGATTTTGATGGTTTCTTTACTCCATCCAATGTGGGAGCTTTGATGAAATCAACTGAGAAACTGGGTGAAGCATAATACGGGAAAAACTTATCTTCTAAATTGTTATAACGAATATGAAGAATATGAAGAAACTACAAGAAGTACCAAATTCAGCACTCTATCCCAATCCAGTAATGCTTGTTTCATCATCCCATGAAGGCAAAGAGTCAATAATAACCCTTGCTTGGGGAGGAACTTGCAGCTCAAATCCACCTTATGTTGGCGTAGCGATAAGAAAGGAAAGGTTCTCTTATGACCTTATTGTCAAATCCAAAGAATTTGTTGTGAATATTCCTACTGCAGATTTAAGAGAGTTTGTAGAGTTCTGTGGGACCAAATCAGGAAAAGATTATAATAAATGGAAGGAATGTAATTTTACAAAAGGACAAAGTGTTGAAATAAATACACCATATATATCAGAATGTCCAGTGAGTATGGAATGCAAAGTGCATGAAATTGTTAAATTAGGTTCTCATGATTTATTTATTGGTGAGGTAGTAGCTCTCCACTTAGATGAGAAATGGAAAGATAAAGAATATCCTGGTTTACTGACATATGTAAGAGGAAAATATAAAACAAGTGATTAGAATATTAGAAGCTTGGTGGCCGAGCTGGGATTTGAACCCAGGCTCTTTTACTCCCGAAGCAAAAATCTTACCAAACTAGACTACTCGGCCTTGTATAGATTAATCATTTTATTATATTCTAATCTGCTAGAATCCCTTTGTAAATTTTTCCCCAAGGATTTTATATATGAAAAAGAAAAGATGTCGGATGAAAATTTCTGTTATTAGACCTTCTCTTTTGGAAAAAACTTATTTTGAATCTAATTCCATTTTTGTTGTAATAGATACTTTCAGAGCGACAACGACATTATCTACACTCAAGAATTCTGGAGTTAAGAATTTCTATGTTGTGGAAAATAAAGAGGATGCGGAATTTTTAAAGCAAAAATCTCTTCTCGATTGTTTACTGATTGGGGAAGAACGTGGCATTAAGATAGAGGGTTTTGATTATGGAAATTCTCCTTCATCACTTCTAGGAGAGAAACTATCATCAAGAGAGGTGATTTTTACTTCCAGTAATGGTGCAAAAACATTGTTTCTCTTAGAATCAAAGGTTCATGTTTATCTTGCTGCACTTGTTAACTTGTCTTCAGTTGCACAAGCAGTAAGTAATATAGCCTTAGAAAATAATTCCGAAATTGTTGTTATTCCAGCTGGGATTTTTGAAAATAGTAAGATTTATGCGATAGAGGATTGGATAACTGCTGTTCATTTAGTTGAGAAGATTACGAAAATAATTCCATATCTAGTATGTATCAAAGATAAATTTTGGAAAAAGACTATCAAAATTCTTGGCGAAAAAAGAAGTATTGGATCTTTGCTCATTAATTCAGATGCTGGACAATACTTAGAAAAAATCGGATATGGTGAGGATATTCTTTTCGCTATCAATCTTGATAGATTTAATAATTTCTTGAAAGTGAAGAAGTGGCGAAATTTCGATGATTTAAAATGTGTAGAACTAGAATAAACTGAAAGATACTATATTGTAAAAGAAAATGAAAAAGAATGAAAATTAGCAAATTAAGTATCAACTGAATTGAAATTTGTTTTGCTGTCTCTTTTATCTATGTGGAATTTGTTTATTACTTCTGCAGGAATACGCTTGAGAACTCTGTGTGGATCATCAAAAATGGAAAGCATTTCCCATCCAATATCTAAAGATTCGAAAATAGATCTGTCTTCATGATACTCTTGATTAATGAACTTTTGTTCAAACAAGTCTGCGAATTCTAGAATCTTTTTGTCTGTATCTGAAAGCGACTCATCACCTACAACCGCAACCAAATCTCTCAAATCTCTACCAGTGGCGTATAGGGCATAAAGCTGATCTGCAACATATTTGTGGTCACTTCTTGTAGATCCCTTTCCTATTGTGTCTTTCATAAGTCTTGAAAGTGAGGGTAACGGATTTATTGGTGGATAAAGACCTTTACGATTTAGGGCTACATCAACATATATTTGCCCTTCGGTAATATATCCTGTAAGATCAGGTACGGGATGAGTGATATCATAATTAGGTAAAGTCAAAATGGGTATTTGTGTGATTGACCCTTTTTTACCTTGTATTCTTCCAGCTCTTTCATAGATGGTTGAGAAATCTGAATACATATATCCGGGATATCCTCTTCTGCTTGGCACTTCACTTCTAGCTGCTGCAACTTCACGCAGTGATTCAGCGTAAGAAGTAATATCTGTTAGAATAACTAGAACTTGATAACCATGTTCAAAGGCAAGATGTTCTGCAGCAGTCAAAGCAAGACGAGGGGTCAATAAACGCTCTATTGCAGGATCATCTGCTAGGTTTAGGAATAACACTACTTTATCTAAAGCACCTGTTGCTTCAAAATCATCACGGAAAAATCTCGCTTCATCAGCTGTGATACCCATTGCTGAAAAGATAACTGCAAATTCTTCCTCTGTTCCAAGTACTTTAGCTTGACGTGCGATTTGTGCTGCAAGCATATTGTGAGGTAATCCACTTCCACTAAATAGTGGTAATTTTTGCCCTCTTACAAGTGTAAGTAAGGTATCAATTGTACTAACTCCAGTTTCAATGAATTCCCTTGGATATTGACGAGCTGATGGATTTATTGGTGTTCCAGCTACATCTAATATTTTATCTGGAATTATGTCTCCTCCACCATCGATAGGTTCTCCTCTTCCATTGAATACACGGCCAAGCATGTCTTTACTGACACCTAATTTCATGGTTTCTCCAAGAAACCTACAAGTAGTTATATCTGTTTCAAGACCAGAAGTACCTTCAAAACATTGAATTACAGCTAGATTTTTTGAAACATCTAACACTTGACCTCTTCTTCTTTCACCTGTAGTTGTAGTTATTTCAACCATTTCTGCGTAAGATACTTCTCCCATCTCTTTTAAGTCTACAAACATCAATGGTCCTGTAACTTCAGTTACTGTTTGAAATTCTCTAGCTTCATATTTTTCTTGTGTTGTCATTCTTATCCCTCTGTTATTACTCCTCTAACCCAAAGTTTTGGGGTGTTAACCCATCAATTTCTTTCATCAACTCATTTAGACTTGTTTCAACATCGCTTCTTTCGATATACTTCATTCTTGCAATCCTCACAACTAAATCATTTTCAAATATATCTGCAACAGAAGTACCTCTTTTGTAGAGGTCTTTAGCTTTTTCATTGAAACGAAGAATGGTCTTTAACATGAGATATTGCTTTTCTAAGCTGCAAAAACTATCAGCTTCATGGAAAGCATTTTGCTGCAAGAAATCTTCTTTTAGCATTCTTGCTGTCTCCAGGATAATTTTCTCACTTGGTGGTAAAGCATCAGGTCCTACAAGAGCTACTATGTCTTGAAGTTCCTTGTCTTTTTGTAATAGTGCTAATGCCTCAGATCTCAATTCTGGAAATTCTGTATGTACATTCTGTGCATAGTAATCTTCAAGTGCTGACCAATAAAGGGTATAACTTAGCAAATAATCAATAGCTGGAAAATGTCTTCGGCTTGCTAATTCTTTTGAAAGAGCCCAGAATACTTTAACAATTCTTAATGTATTTTGTGTAACGGGTTCACTAAAATCTCCACCAGGTGGGCTGACAGCTCCAACAACAGTAATACTAGCTTCTCTTTGTTTAGAACCAATCGTTAAAACACGACCTGCTCGTTCATAATATTGAGCGATTCGAGATGAAAGATAAGCTGGAAAAGATTCTTCACCAGGCATTTCCTCTAAACGACCCGAAATTTCTCTCATAGCTTCTGCCCACCGGGAAGTACTATCAGCCATCATAGCAACATCATAACCCATATCCCTGAAGAATTCTGCTAGAGTGATACCAGTATATACACTTGCTTCACGAGCAGCAACAGGCATGTTTGATGTATTTGCAATTAAAACAGTACGATCCATAAGTGGTCCTCCTGTGTAAGGATCTACAAGTTTTGGAAACTCACGAAGAACATCTGTCATTTCATTTCCTCGTTCACCACACCCTACATAGACCACAATTTTAGCGTCAGACCATTTGGCAAGCTGATGTTGACTGACAGTGTTATGTAAAGTAAATGGTAATTTTCCACCAACGAAATTATGATGATTTTCCACAGTCAAGTCATAAACATCAAGGTCTTCTTCAGTGATTCTCACTTCTTTGATTCTATCAAAGAATACATTTTCACTCAATCTTAGAATTTTTTCAATTGTTTCAGCATCTTCTTCAATATCCAATTTATATCTCTCTATAACATCAGCGATTTTATATAACATTGTTCGAGATGGCGTTCTATTAGATACTGTGTAGTTTTTAATCGTAATGTTCTCTTTTTGTCTAAAAACATTGTAGCCATATTGTTCTACAGATTTTTGTTTTATCTTCATTAATACTCCTTTATCAATTGGAACTACATCATACCCTTCAAAGTGTTCTGTATTTAAGTCCGCATATTGGAAGAGTTTCTTAAGTTTTTCATATAAGAAAACATTAGTACTTGCTAAGATGGTCGCTAATTTTACTGCTTCTGTTCCACTTATTTCTAGTAAGTGTAAACCATTTTTCTTTCTTGCTTCATACAGTACTCCTAATCTTGAAATCAAATAAGAGAGATCAGAATGAAGACAATTACTTGCAGTAGAGAAACCAATGGTGTATCTATAAAACCAACCATCTCCTGCGAAGTAACCATTTAGATAATGGATTAGTACTTCAACTGATGCTTGCATTAAAGCATTAGGAATTCTTATTGTATGTGTCTTGTTTTCTAGTTGGATTCCTATGTGTTTTAGAAATTTGATTACTGTTGAGTTTGAAAACTTCACGAAGGGAGTTTTGTCATCATAATCTTGACCAAATTTACAAACTATTCCAAAAATACGTTCTGTAAGTTCACTAAAGCGTTCCAATATCTGTTCAGATGTATTGTATAAATAGATGCTGAATTTACCTTTTTTGTGGCCATCAGCCGTAAATAATCCTAGCCATTCAGCTAATTCTTCATTAATTTTAGTAGGAACATGTATTGATTCTGATTGTCTTTCTGATTTGACTAAATTGACTTGTATAAGTGGCTCATCCAAAAGTTCTTGCAATTTCTTTAAAAATGAAAGTGTAGGATTGTTTTTTCGCTTCCAGTAGCCTATAAGCACATCATAGGCAACATCAATCTTACATGCCAATTCTTTTAATGTCATGGTTTCTGTGAGTTTTTTTATACTTTCAATCATTTGATTTAGAGTGTCGTCGTCGGTTGCTCTTAGAGATAAATCAATATCATAAGGATTAAACCCTACATTTTTACCATCAATAGATAACAATCTTGGTACTATTACATAATCTCCTGGTTCAAGATTTTTAGATTCAACTTCTTCAACAGATTTTCCATTAAATCTGAATAGTTTGTGTACAGGTGTAATTTTTACTTCTCGACCACTTCTTGTTTCTATTGTGATCATGGTTGAAGCTTTTCCGCGGTAAATATGAGATGCTTTTTGTTTTGTATAAGATTCTCCATTAAATGCTAAAACTGTGAGGTCATCTTTTATTTGGATAAGTGTTTCTGTTTCGCTATCAATTTCAATAGTGCCACCCATTTCGATATATCGTTCATATAAATCTCTTATTTCCACTAAACTACCATCATCCATTAAAATAGGGGTATCTCCAGTTACACATTTTCCTGTTCCAAACCCTCCAGGAATTGCTCCTGTTCCGCCTTTAGCAATTGGAGCCAAAGTGTCAAAAATTCTTTGCCCAGTTATGAGAGGAACATTTGAAGGTAATCGACTATGATGAGGTCTGGGCTGTCGAACAGGCCATTTGTGGTAAAATTGTAAATCAATCTTTTCTCCATTAGATGTTACCAACGTTGCAGCTGTGTTATCAATATTGTAATCTCCTCTCTGTGCAATAAAATCGATTTTGCCAGAAATATTTGGGGGGACTAAAAGTTTGAAATCTACTGTTGGTGTTTCAGGAATTTCTCCTAGAATATCTCCACCAATAACTTTATCTCCAACTTTCACGCTAGGTGCAAAATCCCATAGTTTCTTATGATCTAAACCTGAAATTTCAATTCCTCTTTCCATGAAATCACCTGAAATTTCACGAATAACTGGTAAGGGTCTTTGAATTCCATCAAAAATTTGTCTTATTAAGCCTGGTCCGAGCTCCACTGATAAAGGAGCATTAGTTCGATATACGGGTTCACCTGGAGTTAACCCGTCTGTGCTTTCATATACTTGGATTGTAGCTACATCTCCAATAAGTTTGATGATTTCTCCTACTAACTTCTCCTCACCTATTCTAGCTACATCATATAATTTGGCTCCTAACATATTTGAAGCTTGAACTACTGGTCCAGAAACTCTCTCAATAAAACCAATCTGTTCTGAATTAGTCATAGTCATTTTGATTACACCTATATGCTACGCAACTTGTTGATTTCTTTTTTTAAGTTTTGTTAAATACCTCTATTTTTGCTAATTATGCAAAAATAGTAAAATTATTATCTTACGAATTTAGAAGAATTTTAAGGTTGTTCTGAGTATTTTTCTATTGCCTTCTTAACAAGTTCTAAACCTTTCTTCATAAGAATATCTGCTTTCTCAGCAATCTTTGCTTCAACGAAAATTCTGAATATTGGTTCGGTACCAGATGGTCTAATAAGGATCCAACCGTCAGAATAAATTAATTTAATACCATCAATTGTGATGATTTCCTCAGCTTTTTCAGCGTTATTTACAATGAACTGCATAACATCTTCCTTTATGTTGTCTGAACATCTGAGTTTACTTTTTCTTTGAAAGTAATGCGGAAATTCGCTTAACATATTGTTTAACCGTTTTTCAGAATTAGAGAGTATTTCTGCCATTAATGCTGCAGCCATCATCCCATCTCTAACACTTTGATGGGGTCCATAGAATAAACCACCATTTTCTTCTCCACCAAGGATGCAGTCTTTTTCTATCATCTTACGACTGACATAAATGCAACCAACTGGGGTCCAGAAGATTTCACCGCCTTCTTCTTCAATTACATCAACCATAACAGAAGAAGAGCTAATTGGGGTTACAAACTTCTTATTATTGCTTTGGGATAAGACATATTTTTCAAACAAAGCTATTGATTTATCTCCAAAATGAATCTGTCCTTTATTGTCTCCAAAAATAGCTCTATCTGCATCTCCATCATGTGCTATTGAGAAATCTGCCCCTATATCTGTTGCAATACTATTCATAACTCTAAGTTTTTCAGGTATTGGCTCAACTCCTCTTCCTGGAAAAGCTCCATCCAACTGGCAATTTAGACTAATAACCTTCACCCCTAGTTTTCGTAGAAGATATGGTGTGATTAAACTTCCAACACCATTCCCTCCATCAACAACAGCTGAAAGTTTCTTTTTTGCAATTGAATCAATATCAACTAAACCCATTATTTGGTCCATATATTCTGTTGAAACATCCATTCTTACTACATCCTTATTTTCAATCTTCTTGATAAACTGAAACTTCTCTTCTTCAAACAGTTGTTCGATTTGAATTTGTTTTTGGATGTCTATTTCAATACCATCAAAATCAATTACCTTAATGCCATTAAATTCTGGAGGATTGTGACTTGCTGTTACCATTATCCCCATGTTTACTTGTAAGAGAGTGACCGCGAATTGAAGTAAGGGCGTTGGAACTGTACCTATATCTATCACTTCCATTCCTTTCGATAGGAAACTTGCGGTGATGATTTTTTTAAGTTCTGGACTACTAAATCTCGAATCCGATCCTACTATAATTGTTCCTTTATCTTGCATATGGGAAGCTATGGCAGAGCTCATTTTTAATACAAATTCAGGAGTAATACGGTCTCCAACAACCCCTCTTATCCCATTTGTACCAAAATACTTTCTTTTCATTATGCTCTTAAAACAATGCAGGGTTAAATTTCTTTCGACAAATCAACTAGATAATGCAATAGCTTTTTAGTAAATTAAGGTGCAACAGAATCTTTTAAAAACGACATCATTGCATATCATTTAACCAAAAAAAATGCTGTGGTCAAAAATGAGCGTTGAATTTCTTAAAACAATTAGAAAAGTAGAAAGAGATTGTGAAGACAAAATCAAAAAGGCTGAAAATACAAAAGATGCTGCTATCATGGATGCAGAAAAAGATAGTGTTTTGAAGATACGAGAAGCGGAAATTCAAGTAAAAGAAGAAGCAGATAAACTACTTTTTGGAGTAAAGGGAAGGGTTGAAAAGGAATTTGCTGCAATGGATAAAGAGTTTGAAGAAGAAAAGAGTAAACTCGATGAGAAAGCAAAAAAAACAGAAAAGAAAGCAGTTGAATTAATTCTTTCTGAAATTCTTTAGTAGTGATTTTGATGAGCACACCCCAAAGAACAAAAATTGTAAGTGTTGGTGATGAAGAAACTTCTTTGGGTTTTAAATTGGCGGGAGTTTCGAAGGTATATTCAGAAGAACCTGAAAAGGCTTCTACTTTACTTCGCTCACTTGCGGAAGATCCTGAACTTGCTATTTTGATAGTAACAGAAGAAATTGCTAAAGCAAACCAGGATGTAATCCGAAGAATAACGGTGAATCCTTATCCTGTTATTGTTGAAGTACCAGGTAAGAAAGCACAATATGAAAGTGCTGAAGATAAAGTTCGTGCTTTAATAAAAATGGCTTTAGGCATTGATATTGAGATGTGATGAAGAAACTTTTATAGACTTTGTTTATTATTTTTGGTTGGAGACCAAGTACAATGAATGATAAAATAATTGGTTTAGTGATGATTTTTGGGTCATTATCTATTCTTGGTTTTCTATTTTATTGGACCATTTTGATGCCTGTTCTTGATATAGAACGTTTCTTTGATGCTTACCTTGGTTTAGCAACAGTATTTTTCATCATTGCATTTATTGTATTGATTTTCCTGACTTGGATAGGCTGGATTTTCTTGAAAACTAGGGCACCAAAAGAAGGGATGCTTGAGGCTAAAATAGAACAAAATAAAAATTCTGAAATAACTGATTGAGAAAGTGATATTATGAGTAGTAGACGACCTATATCTCCTCGTGAAGCAAAAAGAATGCAAGCGAGAATGAGACAAATCGAATTGGATGGAGTTGAAGAGGTTATTATACGTTTTGCAGATAAAGAAACTGTAATCTATAATCCCTCCTCTGTTATGAAAACATTTATTCCTGGAATGATGGAATCCGATACTTTCCAAATTATGGGAGCAGGAACAGACCGACCTAGAGGTAGAGAAGATGGAGCTGCAGCTGGTGTCAAAGTATCAGACTCTGATGTAGAATTAGTAATGGCACAAACAGGTGCTTCTGAAGATGAAACCAGAAAAGTTCTAGAAGAAGAAAATGGTGATCTTGCTGGGGCGATTGTAAAACTTAAGACTAAGTAGTTACTTCTTCTTTTTTCATTCCTTTTCTTGTCGAAACAGCTACCCCTTTATCCATCTCTCTCATCATACTACCTGATATTTTTGCAGTACCAATTCCAAGAAATTCGTTATTTAGATTAATTAGGATTACTTCATCTTTTATTGAAATTTGTGGATCAGCTTTCAAGATATGTTTTGCAAAAACTGTTTTTCCTTCTCTCACAAAAGGTTCAGTATCCTCATTTACCATAACTTTGAACCCAAAATCCTTCTTGTGAAGAATCTTCCCCCCTATTAAAGAGGGAACTAAGAAACCATCACGAACTCTGAAAGAACATATTCTAACTCTATCAAGATATAAGAAACGTATTCTATTTGTCCCTTTGGATCTCTCAATCTCTATGTTCCCGGAAAATAAAACTTCTCCAGATCCTTTACCAAATTGAAAGTCAGCAATACTTTGTAATTTCTTTAAATCTGCAGTATTTGGTTTCTCAAATTTTGTCATTAGATAACTCGAGCAATATCAAATAATAAGAATTGTTATCTAGAATAACTATTATTTTCTTACATATAAATCGCTACAAAGATGATATTTTTTGGGAGAGAATTTCTTAATTCTACGAATCTCTCTAATTTCAATGTTATAGTTGGTTGTTTTGCTTAAGCGTTTGATGTATTTTTCAGGTTCATTCAATTTATCTCTAGTAGAGAGACTGTGATAATGAATCCAACCTTCACCCTTTAGTGCTTCCAAGGCACATTTGAATTGTGTTTCGTCACTATTAAAATAACCCATCAAAACTCGAGAGGCAAAATTGATGGGAGTAACTTTTCTATTGTCTCCAAATATCGGATAATATCTCTTATTGACTTTGTTTGCCTTGATATTGGTTTCCAGAAAAGAATAAGCCTTTTCATTCCATTCTATCCCATAGGCGGTTATTGATGGATTATTTACAAGTAAGGGTAAGGATAGATTACCAATACAAGCAAACATATCACAAACAATTTCATTGTCCTCAACTTCTTGAATAAGCTTCTCTCTTTCTCCCTTGTTTCCTGGTGAAAATGTTATTTCGGCTACATCCAAGTGAAATTCAGTTTTAAATTCTTTATGAATTGTTTTACTCCTAAATTCTCCTGCTATATGAGTGATGATTGGTTTTCTGTAAGGAGTTAAGGTATTTGATTGTTCAACAACTACATTGATTTGTGGATCTAATTCTAGGATTATTTCCCCTAGCATTTCTTTAAAATCAACGATACTTTCATCTATATAATGAAAAATGGCAATGTCACCTATAATTGAATATCCAGCGGGTAATCTTTCAAGTTGTTTAGAATTCATTTTATCTTGAAAAACAATCTGTAATCTATCTTTTAATTTCATTAATACTAATTATATCTTCCAACATCAATTTTTAATATTATCTACTTTTTATACTCTATAGAAGAAAATGGTTTGTACTGCAAAATTAAGCAAAAAATATTCCTTAATTGAAGAAAAAAACGCAAATGACCTCTATAGCCAAGGGTGGTTTGGGCATTTTTCTAAAGGGAATAATCTGAAATTAGATCCATTTGAAACAGTTTTGTTACTTGAAAGAAGAAAAATAGATGTAATAAACGAACAAAGCGAACTAATTGAACTAAAAGATGTAGTGGCATATTTTTCAAAAAACGATCCTGATTTCTTAGTTCATTATCTTTTGTATAAGGATTTGCGAAGCAGAGGATATGTTGTTAAGAAACAATCTCTCGATAATCAGTATTTTGAATTGTATGAACGCGGTGCAACACCAAACAAAGCAAAACATCTAGCTCTAGTTATCCCTATGGTTGAAGGTGTTCTTTTTGATATTGATGATATAGATCAAATAGTATCTGAAACAAAGAAAATAGGTAAGCAACTAATATTTGCAGTAATTGACAGTCTAGGGGATGTATCTTACTATAGTGTAAGTGAACTGGAATTTGAGAAAATAAATGATAAGTTGTGATTGAAATGAAATACGTCCCAGATACCTCCACCATAATTAATGGCCAGTTTTTGAAGTATTTAGCTGACCAAGGAGAAGTAAGTTCAATTATTCTTTCAAGAGTTGTTATAGCTGAAATAGAAAATATGGCTAACCAAGCAAAAACTACAGGAATGGCAGCATTAGAAGAATTACAAAGAATAAGAGATTATTGTGCAAAAATAGCTGTAGACTTGATAATAGATGGATACAGGCCTACTGTAAACCAAATTAAAGGAGCCCCGGGGGGAGAATTGGATGCTCAAATTAGAGACTTGGCGTCTGAGTATGAGGCCATTCTCATTACTTCTGACCGTGTCATGGCAGAGATAGGTAAAGCAGAAGGTTTAGCAGTAGTATTCATAAAAGAAGAAACAAGAAGTATTGGAAAGAAAATTGAAGATTATTTTGATGAGAATACAATGTCTATTCATCTACGAGAAAATAATTTACCTTTAGCGAAGAGAGGTTTTCCCGGTAATTTCAAATTAGTTCCTATTGAAGATGAAAAGATTCTAACTAGGGAAAGGTTAGATGAGTTAGCAAAAGATGTTATCGAAAGAGCATCAAGAGAAAGAAATAGTTTTATCGAATCAGATCAACATGGAACTTCTGTAATCCAACTAATGAATTCAAGAATTGTCATACTAAGACCGCCTTTCAGTGATGCAATGGAAATAACAGCTGTAAGGCCAATTGTCAAATTAACTTTGAAAGATTATGAGATTGATTCCAAGCTTCTTCAACGTATAGAGACTAAAGCTGAAGGAATCATACTTGCTGGCCCTCCTGGTGCAGGAAAAAGCACATTTGCTACAGCATTAGCTGAGAACTATGCAGATATGGACCGTATAGTTAAAACATTTGAAAATCCAAGAGATTTACAAGTAGATGACAGAATTACTCAGATGTCTGGGTTTGGGGGTGATATATCAGCTTCAGCTGATCTAGTTCTCTTAATGAGACCTGATTATGTGATCTATGATGAATTAAGAAAAACTAGGGATTTTGAAACCTATTCTGATTTGCGTTTAGCAGGGATTGGTTTAATTGGTGTAGTGCATGCAACTCAAGCAATAGATGGTATTCAACGGTTTATTAGAAGAGTTGATTTGGGAGTTATACCCTCAATTGTTGATACAATTATTTTTATTGCCAATGGTGAAGTTTCCAAAGTTTACACTCTAGAACTAACAGTTACCGTACCAACAGGAATGACAGAGAAAGACTTGAGTAGGCCAGTTATTAAGGTGAAAGATTTTCATACTGATAAAAGTGAATATGAAATTTACACTTTTGGAGAACAAATTGTTGTTTCTCCCGTAGGTAAATCTTTCAAAACAAAAAGCAACAGACCTGCTCATGTTTCAAATGTAACACCTTCAAACATAGAGAAAGTATTGAAAAAGTATGCAATTTATGATTATAATTTCGAGTTTGAACCTCCAAATTCTCTAGATTTATTTGTTTCAAATAAAGATAGGCCTAGAGTAATTGGTAAGGATGGTAGAACTATTGAAGAGATTGAACAAAAACTTGGCCTTTCGATAACCGTCAAATCATTAGATGAGATGGATGAGATGGAATTCGTTTTAGATATATATCCATCGAAAAACAAAATAAATATTGTTTTTCCCAATGTTTGCATAGGTAAAGATGTTATCGTTGCAGCTAATGGTACAAATTTGGTGCAACTAACCGTTGGAAAAACCGGTGAAGTCAGTATAGCAAAAAGCAGTCAAGTTGGACAATTACTGATGGAAGCTCATCATAAGGGTGCAACAATTACTGCTATACTCTAGTATTAATCTCCCTAACTATAACTTTTGTTTTTTCTTCTTGACCAATAATTAGCTTATTTGGTCCTCTTGGGAATAAACCATTCTCAATAATGCCAGGTATATTATTTAGCTCCTTTTCCATTCTAAATGGGTCGTATTCTTTCTGGAAATAGATATCTCCTATTATATTACCATTATCTGAAATCACAGGACCTACTTTTCCAGTTCCATGTCTGATTCTTAATTCTCCACCTAAATTGAAGATTGGTTGGATAACGGTATTTACAGCATCACTGATTATTTCAACAGGTACAGGGTGATTGATAAGGTTTTTTGGATATTTAGAACTGTCTGCAATAACAATGAAGTCTTTAGAAGCACTTGCGAGGATTTTTTCTTTAGTAAATGCTCCTCCGCCTCCTTTGATTAGTACAAAATCTTCGGTAATTATGTCTGCACCATCCACATAAACTTCAAGTTCCGGATACTCTACTAGAGTACCTACGGGTAATCCGGCTTTTACTAACTCAAGATGAGTTTCATTGGAAGAAGGAATTGTAATAATGTCCAAGTTATCTTCCTCCAGAAGTATCCCAAGCTCCTGAACAAAATATTTTACGGTAGAACCGGTACCTACTCCTACTGCAAATCCATCATAGATGAATTTTTTTGCAGCTTCTTGTGATGCCAAGAGTTTCTCTTTTTCTTGCTTTTGAAATTTAGGATCTTTTTGATTCATATGTTTCTCATCTTCAGTATAGCAATAAATAAGATTTTTTTAAAATTAATGATGAATGAAGAATTTTGAAATAAAAATAAATTGGGAAGAAACAAACTGTGGTTTCAACCCTAGCTAATTAAACTCGTGCTTTACTGTTGTTCGCTCATGAATTTCTTGAGTCGATCTAGCTCTTTTAGCATTTCTTTTCGAAGTGCTGCAATTGAAGTACTTTTTGCAAATAAATCACCTTCTCCTTCGCCAGCTGCTGGTGGAGCTACTGCTGGTGCAGGTGCTCCTATTCCTGGGGGTTTTGGTGTAGGCACTGTGGGTGCAGGTATAGATGGAGTACTTACTGGTGTTCCTGGTAGGGGTGTTGGCATAGGTGGAGAAGGAACTGCTGTTCCTGGAGGAGTTGAAGTTAATCCGGGTGGAGGTGGAGGTGCTGCTTTTCCTGGTGTTGGAGGTGTTGGTGGAGTAGCTGCTTTTTTATCTTTTTTATCTTTCTTCTTTTTCTCTTTTTTAGGTTTAGCGGGTTTTGGTGTTGGCATTGTTGGTATTGGCGCTGGCATTGTTGGAGCCGCTGGCATTGGTGGAGTTGGCGCTGGCATTGTTGGAGCCGCTGGCATTGGTGGTGTAGAAGCAGATCCTACAACAGGTGGTGCAGGTGGTGCAGTTGAAGGAGTTGAAGGAGTTACTTCAATTTTTTCTTCTCCTTTAATCTTGCTTAAATAATCACCTTGCATTTTCTTCAATTCTTCTTCTAATTGTGAAACTTCTGCTTCTCTAGTTGTTTTTTCAATTTCGTCTTCAATTTTTTTGACGTCAGATGCATATCTAACGGATAATCTGCCAAAAATTGCTTCACTAACTTCCTTCTTTTTATGTGCATCAGATAATGCACGTTGAGCAGCAATTGATTTTGCTTTTTCAATGTTAAGAATTGCTATTCTTTCTGAAGGAGGAATATCTGAAGGAGTTGGTATATCCGTTTCGAAATCTAAGTCCAAAAGTGAAGGTGAATCCTTCTTTCTATAATATCTTGTTGCAAAAAACACTACTAGAGCGCTTAAAAATGTAAAAATTACTAATAAATAAATTAGCATCTTTACGCCTGTATCGGTTAAGCTTGCTGGAGGTAAATTCAAAAACCAATCTATTAATGACATATCCTTGCCTCTGGAATTTTATATATTTGAAATCTTTTAATTTCTTTCTCTGTCTATAGAGTTATAAGATTATACTTAATAAACTCTATCAAAGTGTCCAAATAAAAAAGACAATAATATCTTGAGAATATGATTTAAGTTTATGAAATAACTGAAATAAAAGAAATTTTCTTCTCATTGCTTCTTTGCTTCAAGAATTGCTTTCACTCTTTTTAGCCTTGAAAATGTTTCACGCTCTTGTTCTTCAAGTGTGCTAGCAATGAAATTTGCTGTAGCTCTTAATTTTGGAATTAGGATATAGTTCAGAGCATTAACCCTTCTTTTAGTTTTATTGATTTCTATTGCAAGTTTCTCGAGAAGTGTCATTTTTTCTGCGATAATCATTAGGGTTTTCAGAGATTTTCGAAAATATACTATTGCACGATCTAATTGAGCACTCGAACTAGTCAATCCATAGAATATTTCCTCTTCTGATTGAATCTCTTCTACAATAAACCGGGGGGATTTAACTCCCATGATGCTCACAGTCTGAGTTTTTATTTCTAAAACAGCTGGTGCATATTGAGCTAAATCACGTATCTTGTCAGGTCCAATAACCATCTCTCCTTTTGCTAGAGATTGATAAGCAATTTTCAACTCCTCCTCAACTTGTTTTCTTGCTTCTCGGACTTCATCTTTGATGGCGTACAATTCTATTACTAGGGCATCCATTTTTTCCTTTAGGAGATCATGTCCTTTTTGTGCTAATCGGATTCTTGCTCTAGTGTTTAGTAATTCCATTCTAGTTGCACTAATTGTTCCAAATTCAGGAGTTGCCATCAACTATGGGATTAATGGTTAGATTAAATATTTTTTGATTTGTAGTAATCAAATATTATTAAATAGAACTGGGCGTGTAGTAGTCATTCTTAATTGCACAAGATACTTTTTCTTCTTTGTTACTAATGAAATGTACGTGAGGGGACCTACTTAAACGACGATTAGACGTCTTCTGGCAAGTTTAAACAAGTTTCATAACGTGCGTTTTATAGGATTCGCACAATATAGTTCTACTGCTTTCTTGACTACTTGTAAAGTCAGTAGAGCTTTTTGTTTATCCTCTAAAGCTCTTATTCTTTGATTAATCTCTTTTCGTTGAGTAGGTCTTCCACACTTTAGCACTACTTGGTAGCTTCGCATAATCTTTGCTGAACTATGATGACAATAGGACTGTGTTTTGTGTGTTATTTTTGTACCCAATGCTTATTTATCTCTAGATTGAGATTTAAATATGAGAAAATATTATGTTATTAGCAGTGTTTTTCTTATCTTATTCCTTTTAACAAGATTGGATAAGTTTTTTATTCCATAGTTTTTCCTAATGTATAGAGCATACGTGATATAATATGTCATTAGAGATTTATAATAGAGTAGAAGACTCTGAAAAATTAGTTCTTCCTGGTACCCGTTTAGCTGTTACAGAGGAGTTTATTGGCGGTTCAGGTACCTATTCTGAGGAAAATTTTGTTTATTCTGCAGTTACTGGAAAAGTTGTTATCGATTTAGAAAGACATGAAATTTCTGTCCTAACAAAACCACAAACAGCAAGCATACCAAAAATAGGTGATCAAATAATTGGTCGTATTGTAAATGTATCACGTCAGATGACCACTGTAGCTGTAAGTTATATTAATAACAGATTTGTTCATCCCGCTTATACAATGGTTATTCATATATCACAACTTTCGAAAGAGTATCTAGAAACAGCTGATGATGCAGTTTGTTTAGCTGATATAGTTAGGGCCAAGATTATAGATGCAAAAACTATACCCTTACAAGGTTCTCTTATTGGCTCTCAACTTGGAGTAGTTCTTGCTACTTGTTCCCAATGTGCTGGTGAATTAGAGAAAATTGGTAGAAACAAACTAAAGTGCACAAATTGTTCCTATATACAGAGAAGAGCAACAACTATAGATTATGGAAAAAGTAATTTAGGTTTCAAAACATAATCCTTCACAAGATTTTCAGGTGATTTTTTTGGCTAAAACAACCACAAAAGACGTTTATATTAATATTTCTGGTAGGAAATCTCTTGAAAATTTCATAGAACTTCTATCTGATGCATTAAAGTACGTTGAATTTACTCTCACATATAGAGAAGGAGTCGTGAAAGTTCGTTTATATGGAGAGAAAGAAGTTGTAAATCAATCTGTACTAACTGTTAAATCATATGGACGAATGTTTATTCAATCTTCAACACCAAATAGAAATGGCTATTATATTCACAATCTTAAACTAATACAGCAAATAGGTTCAAAAATTGTCTCATTGGATACTATTAGTACAGTTCTTATCCATTCTGGAGTTGATTCTGAAGTTGAGGGGCAAGAATTGATAACAACTGCAACAATGCAAGAAGTTCAAGAAATCTTAGAACAATTGCATGATCTTATACAAGAAGCTCCCCAGAATGTTAGAACACAAATTATAAAACGAGTTTTAGCCACGATTAGCTATTGTACTGGCTTGGATTCCAGTTTTGTGCTGGAAAAAGGATTAGAACTGGAGTATTTCAAAACACAACAAAATACAGTTTCTATAAATTATGAGCCAAAAAAGTGTATATCTGACTTAATTGAGTTATTGTCAGAGGAGTCAACAAACTCCGAAAATTAAGACTTCGATGAACACGCAAAATCAACAAATGACTTGTTTATGAAAAAAATAACCAGACTGGTAAAGTATTTAAATTAATTAGATAAAAGAAATTCGAGGCTGAGAAATGCAGATTAATATCTTAAAACAAGAACCTGGATACCTAAAATTTAATGCTAAGCAAACTGATCCTCATACCTTATTTAATCTTTTACGAGAAGAATTACTGCAAGATGAAGAAGTAGATTTTTCAGGATATTGGAGAGATGAATCTTTCTATGAATCAGTTGTATTCCAAGTAAAAATGAAGAAGAAAACTTCTGATCCGGTAGTTGCCATCAACAAGGCATTGGAGAGACTGGGCAAACAATCACAAGAATTCATTGATCTTTGTAAAGCAAAAATCGAGTAAGGGTTGGGAGTCTATATGAGCGCACCAACTAATTTTACATCAGACTTTAGAGAAATTCTATCCAACAAGGATTTTTCAAAATTTGGTGATTCTATTGTGAATTTCATTTACAATGCAGCTATTTTCGAAGTTATTCAACAATCTAGAGGGGTAAAGGTGTGGGATTCCTGTCTAGCTCAAGCATGTCGCAATTCTCAACTACGTATGCATTTGGGAACTAGAAAGAATGCTGGGGATATTGGAGATGCTGTAGAAGCTTTTGTTGCATATATCTATTTGAAGAATAAAAATACGATAACAGAGATGATTACGATTTTATCAAAAAACATAAATCAAAACAAAAACCTTCTTAGAGATAAAGAAAAGGAAGTTTGTACAGAATCATTTACTTCATTGATTAATCATTTTTGTGAAAAATTTGGATTTCTATCATAATTACTCTATTATGAAATCTTTGAAACTTTGGCCAATCTTATCTGCCAATCTAAGACTTTCCGGTATGCAGCTTGAATAAGAAGAGATTTTTAGAAGGTTTTTAGTTTCCATTATATCGGATAATCCCGTTTGTTGAACTAATACATCACAATCTCTTCCTTCTTTGTTAGTGAAATTTATCTTTTCAATTTGAGGGTTTTTGTTGAGAATTTCTAAACGTTTTTTCCAATCAGGAAGATTTGAAAGGGCTTTCTTTACCTCCTCTTCATCTGGCATCTCGGATAAGAGTGTAATTACTGGTATTGAAGTTTCTTTACTTAGCAACTTCATATCAATGATGTTGAAAGCTGCAATTGTAGAACTTCTCAAAAAAATTGCTCTCAATTGATCATAAAATTTACTTGTTTTTATCATCGAAATAATATTTTCTGTTGCTTCTAAACCATCTACTTTGATTACTGTTCGAAGAACACCCTCAACTAATGTATGCCCTCGTACAATTACTCCAAAAACGAAAGTTGAACCTGATTTTGACCTATTAAATGCAGCATCATCTATTCCTATGGTTCTTATGTTTTCCTTCACAAGTCAACAAGATTACACTAGCCTTTAAGTAAATTACCCACATGAGTGAGAGGAAAGTAACTTTTTAAATAAAGAATATAGAATTGATACTGGTTTATATGAGTAAGCGGAACCTTCCAGAATCTGGTGATTTAGTATTAGGTACAGTAAAGACGATTTTCGATCATGGAGTATATGTGGATCTAGATGAATACGAAAATCTACAAGCATACTGTCACGTTTCAGAAGTAAGTTCAACTTGGGTTAGAAACATTCGAAATGTAATGAGGATTGGGAAAAAAGTCGTTGGTCGAGTTATGCGAATAAAAGAAGAACAAATCGACATAAGCATAAAACGTGTGTCTGATGGTCTAAAACGACAAAAAGTTGAGGAATGGAAGAAATATAAAACAGGATTAACTCTGCTCGAAATGGCTGCAAAGAAAAGAAAAATGAATTTAGAAACAGTCAGATCTGAAATTGAAGACTTATTAACCGATTTTCATGGGAGTTTGTATAATGCTTTTGAGGAAGCGTTATTCCGTGGTGAAATTGCTTTTCTTGAAGCTGGTTTGTCCGAAGAATGGGCATCTATCCTGACTCCAATCGCTACAAAAAATCTTACAATCCCCAAGGTTGCGATTACAAGGGATTTGGAGATTATATGTTGGGAAAGCAATGGCGTAACTTTAATAAAGAAAGCTTTGGCAGAAGCAAAAAAGGCTAGAGATGAAATTGAAGCTGAGGATGCAGAATTGAGTATGGATGTTTTCGTAAGAGGCGCACCAATGTATAGATTCAATATTCTAGCTAGAGATTATGAACTCGCTGAAGGGTTAATGTCTAAAGTAGTTGAAAATGTAGAAACTTACCTTGCTGATTACAAAGCTTCAGTCAAAGTAGTTGAAGTGAAATAAATATGACTAAATCCATATACCGTTGTGTTGAGTGTAAAAAATACACATTAAACGAACAGAATTGTCCGTCTTGTGGTAATAAAACCGTTTCTCCTCAACCTGCACGCTTTTCTCTTGAGAAGGAGAAAAAATATTCTAAGTATAGAAGGATCTTATTCAAAAGTCAGCTTCAAGCACAATAGAATTCTTATATTATACACATCTTAAAATCGCTACTTCAATAACATGATATTTTCTTTTGTGAAATTTATATGATTTTGGTATTTCGAATTCTGCCTTTATCACGTCTTTTACTTCTCTTCCCTGATTTACAACATAATTCGTTAGAAATTCAACATTCTTTTCTTGATATAAGTGAATAGAGTAAATTACTTCAGCAGAATTTAGTGCAGCTAGCAGAAACTCTTGATCCTTTACAGTTCCTTGAATTCCAAAAGGTGAATTCATAAAAACTGTATCAAATGATTTCTTTATCTTTCTGATGTCTTTATTAGCAAAATTGATTTCAACTTCTGATTTTTTTGAGTTTCTTTTAGCAATTTTAATAGCATCTTTGTCTATATCGATACAGTGAACCTCTTTTGCACCCAATAATTTAGCTCCAATTCCAAATAATCCAGTTCCACAACAAAGATCGCCCACCACTTTATTTTCTAAATCTCCTAATTGAAGAGCCCTCCATAACATCAATGCAATTATTCTAGGTGGGGTTTGATATTGCTCCAGATGTAATTTCGGGGTCTGGAAAGTCTCAAGTTGAGTTAAGAAAATCTCCAGATCTTTTTGTTTCATCAAGTATCATTCCTCATTCCTATTTGAACAATTTTCTTTGATAGTTTTGAATATTCCAATTAATGAATGAATTTCTTCACTAGTAGCAAAACTTCTATTTACCATCGTTGAAAAACTGTGCTTAACAATTGGTTTTCTATGTTCTTCGTATGGAAGTATTTCAACAATCTCGTTGAAAGTATCAAATAGTATTTTTCTTTCTAGTTTATTTGAACTCTTTTCCATAGTTAGCTTCGATTCTATTTGAAAAAGAAGTTTCCAAACCTCATACAAAACAACTGCAACTGCATGTGAGATATTCATCACTTTAAATTTTGCAGGTACAGGAATATTGACAAGAAAATCACAAATAAGTAGTTCCTCATTTGATAAACCTCTATCCTCTCTCCCAAATACAAGACCAATTTTTCCTTCATTCACTACTAACATTTCTTCTAGCTCCCAAGGATAAACGGGTTGTCTTCTGACATTATAGGTTCTACCTGCTTTTGCTGAAGTTCCAACTAAAAACGAATACTTATCTCGAATGTTTTCTAAAGATTCATATATTTTTGCATCCTCTAGATACTTGTGAGAGTGTTTTGCTCTCTGCATAGCCTCACTATTCTTATGATCGATTTGAGGTGCAATTAAAACTAATTTATCAACATTGAAGTTCTGACAGAGCCTAGCTATGGCACCAATATTTCCACTAATTTTAGGTTCCACTAAGATAATGTCAAGGTACAATTTTGATTTATTTCCGATTTTTCTCACCTAAGTTTACTTTTACAAGATATAATCTCTCAAAGAAAATATTTATCTCATTACAGATTTCAATATCAATACCTTCTCTCCTCATTTGACTAAATGTGTTTTCCGTTGTACCTGTAGAAGAAAAGATAGTATAAAGAACAGTTTGATTTTTGTGTGATTTTAAATGTTGGATAAGGTCATAAGCTTGTTCAAACCCTTTATTCCCCCCAATAAACATTAGTTTCTCTAAAGCCTTGAGATTGTCTGTATCGTCGTCCTCCGGTAGATAAGGGGGGTTCCAAATAATAACATCTGGGTATAAATGCTCACATGCTTCAAGCTTATCCATACAAACCAAATCAATTTGATTTCTAATTCCATTTAATGCAAGATTTCCTTTTATAATTTTAACTGCTTTAAATGAAATATCCGTTATTAGAAATCTGACTTCAGGATATTTTTTTGCTAGAACAATGGATATTATACCCGTACCACTACCTAACTCTACTACAAATTTCTGATTTCTTTCTAAATGGATGGAATCAATCAGTTCAAAAGTGTCCTCTGCAGGAAAATAGATGTCTTCATCTATTTCAAGAACTATATTGTATTTAGGGAAGTCATATTTGACCAAAGTTCCTCACCCAGTCTGGTTTTTAAGTTAAAATACATCTCAGTAAGTTCATCAATTGTTAGATAGAATATTCGTTTTTCCAGATGAGGTAAGTTCTCTAGTATTCCTTGCCCTATCTGAATACCCTGTTTTGATTTTCTCTTTATCAGATTTACAAGAACACTTCTTACTGTCTTTTTCTTTTGGGTAAAAAGTAGAGTTACAAAAAGACCAAAGTCTTTATGATCTATCCCTATCTTATTTTCCTTCTTAGTAATTGCCACTATAGATGAAAGGACTTTAGGTGCAGGGAAAAAAGACGAAGGTTTCACAGTTTTAAGATATGAACAATTCGCTTTTAGATTCATCATAACAGAAATCCTTGAATAATCTCGTGTTCCTGGAGAAGCAAAAAACCTTTCTGCAAATTCCTTTTGATACATAAGGATAGCAAGTTCAAATTCATGTTCTAAGAGCTTAAACGTTATGGGAGATGAAATCTGATAGGGAAGGTTGGATACACATTTTGTGAATTTGGGTAATTCGGTTTTCACAGCATCTCCATAAAGTATTTCTGTGTTAGAAAAATCACTCATAAATTCTCTAAGAAAATCAACCATCCGTTTATCTGCCTCTATTATGAATAGTTTCTTGGCATTTTCTGCTAAGCATCTTGATAAGTTTCCGATTCCCCCTCCAATCTCCAGAATTACGTCCTTCTGATTTATTTTTGCTTCCTTGATTTGGTATTGAATGATATTATAATCTACAAGAAAATTTTGCCCTTTCTGTCTTGAAGGAGTTATATTCAACTTATTTAAACTATCAAAAACATGTTTCTTAATGACGGATGAAGAATTCCAACAGTCCATTACTCAAACCATTTAAGATGAATATTATTTTCTTTGACCGGAATCAGAACTAGCTGTAAATAGCCTGTGTTTTACATCTTCTTCCAGTTCTCGTATGATTCTATTAAAAATCAATTTTCTCATATCGGATATCTTAACTCTTTCTTCAATATCCTTGAAAGAAACAAAAGGCATACCTTTGCGAGCAGCTAGTATTTCCCACATCAATTTATCCCCTATTCCTGGGATTAACTTTAGCGAATGTATTCTGTTTGTAATAGGTTGTGCCTTATTAAAGAACGAAACAAAGCGTTTCTCGTTTTTATTTATGATGAGAAGAACTGCTTCTTCTAAGTTTTCATACCCAGTATTAGTCAGATCATTCACAGATACCCGACGTTTAATTTGTTTAATTTTGGATGATTCACTAGTTTGTGGCAAATCTAATTCAGTAAGTTTTGTGTATGTTCCTTTACGTTCCACAATAACTTCTAACAAACTAAACCATTTTTCACCGATACCTTGTACTGTTGGTTCACTTTGTTTAGATTGTCCAAATCCTTTGCCTTCTGGCAGATAATCAAGTACTAAGATGCGAGATTCTATTTTCTTGAAGTACTTAACATGAGTTACAGCTCCAACAATAAAATCATCGCTTTCAGTTTGCTTTTCTGGACGTTTATTATCTCTTGTATTTTGATTGTTTGCCATCTTCTTCTCACCATATATAATCTCGTATACAAAAAAAGTTTTTGTTTTCTTTTAGAACGACACTATTTAAACCCATTTCCTATTTTTGATTCTCATACTTATCAACAAATGGTTTTATGATGTCAAAAATCTCTTTGATGTCTTCATCTGTTAGTATTTTGGGTTCTTTTGAAAGCAAATCTTTCAATTCCTCTATGGATGGGGGTAGAATATTTGCAATTGTAAATGCTGAAAGTTCTGAAATCTTGTGCTTTTTGATTAATTCTTTTATAATCTTTCTTGATTCTGCTGGCTCTATTCGAGCATTTTGCATAGCATGCTCAAATGCAACTCTTTGCCAATAGGAGAGTTCAGATTCTTCACTTCTTTCTTGTAAAATTCCCATTGCTTCAGAAATTGTTAATGGCGCTTTTTCTAGAACTTCTCTTGGCATAATATCACTTCTTTAATTACCTGTTTGAATAACAGAACGACTTAGGCGCAAATGTTCCTTCTTTGCAATAATCTGTTTTGTTGCTCTTCCTTGTTTGATAGAAACAATGAATGCTTTTCCTTGTTTCTTTGTGATCTCACCAGTTTTTCCGTGATAACGCCTATGGGGCATCCCCTTGTGCTCGCTGGGATCTACGATGATATCTACAACATCACCTTCACTGAAATCACGTAATAGGTAATCTAAAGGTCTAATACCTTTATCTCGTATGTGCTTTTTGAACAAATGTCTAGTTCTATGACGATATCCTTTAGATTTGCGCATCTAATGTACACCTTTTTATTATAAGTGAGCAAAGTCCCTCGCTGTAACTTTTAATCTTTTCGTTTTACGTTTCCGCATAAAAGTAGAATCTTACTATTTACATTTACTTGTCTTAAGTATTTTTTCTAACCTCTAAAACATCAAGTTCTTCACAGATAGCATTAATACCTGAAATGCCTGATATACTAGGAACTGTTCTTCCTTCATCCCCTGAAATCAATTCTTTAACATAGCAACCACCATCACAAGTAATAGTTATTTTCATCATTTTTTCGCTTAAACGAGAAAATTCTACAGAAAATACTATTTTCTTCCTGATTTTATCTGCTCTTCTGTGTGCCACTCTATGAGGTGTTCTTTGATCTATTTCCTTATTTGTAAAGAATTTTTCAATTTTTGTTACTACTTCATCTTCAATCGCATTTTCGAATGATACTTTCGCTCTATATTTCTTTACTGTGGTTTCTGCACTTCCTTTTAGGTCTCTTAATTCATCTTTTGAGGACCATCTTAAATCTCTAACTTCTATTTTTCCCTCTGCATATTTGTTTACTTTCTTCTGCAATTTCTCTAAATCCACAGAACGAATTCTTGGTGATATAACCTCAAATACAAAAGGTCGTCCATCTCCTAGCATTAAAGCATCAATATCTTCTCGTCCCGCACCATGAAGAACACCTTTGGTACTATCAACAATTCTTATTGTTTCAAATTCGATTAATTCTTCAACAGATTCTTGATACCTTTTCCCTGTTCCACCACACTCATCACACCCTTTTCCTTTACATTTAAAGCATGGCCATCTGGTCTGAGGAATTGTGCGTAGATACTTCATATATCTTCCATAAATGTACAAAGATTTAATCCTAACATCAAATTCAGATGAGATTGGGTTAACTTCAATAACAATCTCGGGAGAGTTAAAATCTGTAGTAACTGAGAGTCTTTCTGATAGTTTTTTCCCGATAATTCTATTAAACTCCTGTTTAAGAAATTCTGTTGGTAAAACATCAAACTCTTCTTTCAGTTCTCGCTCTCTTTCATGAAATTCTTTAGGCAATACTGTGCCTATTAGAAATGTCTGAAACTCAATATCCTCTAGATTTGGTACTACCATGTCAACAATATTGTCTGCTAAATCCAATGTATCTTGACAAATGTAACATGGTGCAGTCTCTTCCGGGATATTATCCTTCTTCCTCAATGTGTTTTTTGATAAGATTCCTCCAGATTTTGATAATGTTTGCAAAAACAGAAGATCTTCATCTCCGATTTGAGTAACGGCATTCATAGTTAAAAATTCTTTAATTGCCATTCCTCTTCTTCTATTTGTTGTACCAGTAGCTAAATTAGAAAATTGCCTTCCCAGACAATAGTCACATAAAGAATAATTATGAAGTATCTTTGTTGCTTTTTCCAGTAGTTTCAAATCATTTCACACTCTCAATCTTATAATTGGTTATAATTATTTGTTCATCTATCTCTATAGACCCCCAAGATAATTTGGTTATTTGAACATCAAATTCAGTTGAATTTTCAAATCCAAAAAGAAATATGTTTGTATCAGAAACCAGATCTATTTTAGTAGGTTTTTCCTCATCTTTGCGTGCTTCTATTTGAAACCATTTCCCTCCCTTATGCTTTTCAAAAATATTTTTTATGTTTCTTTTCTGAACAGATATTCCTGGAGTTAATTTAGCTTTTTTAGAACCAGGATCCATAATGTGGTTTTTTGCTCTTAGAAGTAGGTGTCCAGCTGAAAAGAAACTAGGTCCGAGAAAACGCAATTCCTCACCTTTGAAAGCAATTTGGTATTTTTCCCCCTCAATTTCAGTGAGAAAATAGACTGTATAATGTTTTCTAAAATTATTAGATAGGAAAAAAGAATCGGAAATAGACTTGATAAATGGATTTAAACTATTATTTACAAATTCGGGATTATACAAATCAGATTTATCAAAAGAAAGTGGAGGTGCATTTATGATATAGATAATTTCTGACATGAAACTTTCACACAAAAGGGTTTCTTATCCCCCGAGTAACCCAGGAGGGATTCCAGGGATTTGCATTCCACCACGTCGTCCTTTACGCATACGTTTTACTAGATTTGTCATCATTTTGTGTTGATTTATCAATTCTTTGACTTCTGCAATAGATCTTCCACTTCCTCTAGCTATACGCTGAATTCTTGAACTTCCTAGTTTGATTTTTCCATCTAGTTCGTCATTTGTCATCGAGGACATTATAACTTTGAATCTTTTCATATTCTCTTTAGAAAGATCCATCATATTATCATCTATAGTCATTCCTAAACCAGGAATCATTGACATCATTCTTTTCATAGAACCAGTTGAACTGAAATTATCTAGCAATTCCATCATTTGTCTATATGAAATCTTCCCACTTAGCATACTCATAGCTTCTTCTTTTGAGGGAAGTACTTCTAGCTCTCTAACTTCTTTCAATAATCCTTCAAGATCCCCAACACCAATTAATCTTCCAACAAAGGATGTAGGATTAAATTCCTCTAAAGCATCAATGTTTTCTCCATCTGCTAGAAACTTTATTGGAACATTAGCTGCTGCAGCTGCTGAAAGACTACCTCCACCCTTTGCGGATCCATCCATTTTTGTAACGATGATAGAACCAACTTTTGTGGAATTGGAAAAAGCTAGAGCTTGTTCGTGAGCTGCTTGTCCCAGATTTCCATCAATAACTAGTATTATTTCATCGGGTTTGATTTTTTCTCCAATTTCTTTCATTTCTTTAAGAAGAGATTTTTCTTCTTTATGACGACCAGCTGTATCAATGATGATAACATTATTTTTTTCATCTAAGAACTTTTTAACTCCATCTACGGCAATTTTAATTGTGTTCTTGTTATCTGGTTCTCCATAAACTGGTACTTTGATAGAAGAACAGAGTTGCTGAAGTTGTTCAAATGCTCCAGGTCTAAAATTATCTACTGTAACAACTGCTACCTTCTTTCCACGCTTTTGAATATACTTGGCGAGTTTTGCGGTAGTTGTTGTTTTTCCTGAACCTTGAATACCTACAAGCATGATGATTGTTGGTTTATTTGGATGCAATGTTAGGGGGTATGCTTTTGTTCCTAAAAACCTTGTAAGTTCATCATGTATAATTGACAATACACTTTTCTTACGAGATAGACCATCTGGAAGTTTTTTATCCATTGATTTGCTTTCAACTTCATTTACCACTTCAGCAGCTAGATCAAATTGAACATCTGCTTCCAAAAGAGCTTTAAGCATAGCGTTCTTTAGTTCTCGAATTTGGTCTTTGTCTGGTGGTCCGCCTCTAAGTATTTTAGAGATAGCTGTATTAAGAGCAGAGCCAAGTTTCCCTAACATAAATAATCAAAAGAAGAAAAACAAAGAGATTAAAGAATATTTTGTTCGAAGGGAAAAGAAGAAGAAAAAGAGTTGAAAGATTTCTCTTACAATTTGAGTTCTTCAGGTTTAATCTGAATTGGTTCACTTGATATCTTTGCACTACGTTTTACTTTAAGAGAATTAACAAAATAAACTTGTCCTGCAACCTCTGTTTTTCTTCCTATCTTAACATCATATCCTTTCACGTCTCCACCAACTTTTGCTTTTTTGATGTCTACTCTATTTTTTGCAAAAACACTTCCATTTACTTTGTATGGATGACTCTTATGAAAATGGACAGCCAAATAACCATACCAACGTTTTACTCCCATCTCAATATTTTCCGCAACAAGATTTCCACTTACCATGGATGAACCTAAAATGGAGACATCTTTCTGGGAAAGCAGATTTCCATCAACTCCAATAAATCCACTAGTTTTTAATCCACTAACTGCTTGTAGATTACTATCGATTTTGAATGATCCAGAGCTTTTTGTGAAACCTTGAATAGAAGTTTCTCCACAAACTCTTGCTGAGCCACTGAATTTTGCATTATTTCCTAAATCTAATTCCCCATCTACTCTGAAAGATCCTGAGGATTTAACTGATCCAACAAAAGTTGCATTCTGTCCAATCCTAGCTGAACCACTGAATTTTGCATTTTCATTTCCTTGAAGACTTCCTTCAGTTTTAAATGATCCAGAACTTTTTACAAAACCTTGGGAAGCAATACTTCCTACACTTCGTAAAGATCCTGAAGATTTCAAACCTTGACATCTTAGATCTCCTTCTATTTTGCTAGATCCTGAGACTTTCAATAGTTTAGGGATCTCTCCGCTGGAAATATTTGAGGCTCCAGCTACCTTGATTTTTGTATCAGTTTCTCTTAAACTTCCTGCTGAACTAATAAGTGCTCTTTCATAACTTTCAGTTGTTTTTTCTTGATTGTTTTCCATTTTTATCTCTCCTTTTTATCAGAATTATAATTATAATTTTAGATCCTCTCTCTTTATTTGAACAGGTTCATGTTCTATTTTAGCTCTATTACTTATCTCTATAGATTCCACGTAATGTATTACTCCTTCAACTTTGGAGTAGGGACCTATTTCTACCTTCAATCCTTTAACATCTCCTTCGGCACGAACATTTCCTAGATAAACCTCTCCTGTAGCAAAAATGTTACCATAAACTACTGATGGTTTGAGTTTCTTCCATCTATGACTGTGGGCTTGTCTGCCTTTGTTAATTAAAACATCCTCTCCTACTAAATCTCCTTCAACCACAACTCTACCAGCAGCCTCAACTAAACCTTGAGATAAAAGACTGCCATGAATTTTAGCTGATCCAGAGAATTTAGCACCTCTTTCTGCTTGGGTAAGGCTTCCACTTGAATAACTTCCTGCCGCAGAAAGTCTTCCTTTGACTATTACTTCTCCTTCTATCTTGGAAGATCCAGAGAATTTGGCATCTTTGTCTCCATGCAGTAATCCTTCGCATTTGAAAGACCCTGCACATCCCACATCGCCATGGGCAATTATATCCCCAAAGCATTTCAAAGAACCTGCAGATTTTAGGTTATTACATTCAACATCATTATCAATTTTACCAGAACCTGCAATGCGGATGTCTTTCATAACTGATCCACCAGAAATTCGTGTGGATCCTGCAGCTGTCATTGATTTTTCAGTAACAGTTTTAACTCCAGAAGTGTAAATTTTTGATGCTTCTTTTTGCATAGTTTGGTTTTGTTTAGCTTCTTC